>NZ_JTLA01000060.1:0-66406 GCF_000799055.1 Ensifer sp. ZNC0028 | reverse complement strand
TCGCGATAGTAGCCGTAACGGGGATAGTAGCCGTAGCGGGGATAGTAACCTCCGCCATAGTAACCGCCACCGTAGTAGCCGCCGGAGCCGAAATACAAGGTCAGGCCGGAGCCGCCATAATAAGGGCTACCCCATCCGCGTCTGTAGTAGGGGCCTCCCCAACCGCCGCGCCAGCCGTATCCGCCATACCCGCCGTAACGGCGGTGATAATACTGCACATTCTGGACGTCGCCTTGTGCCTTGATCTGAAGGTCGGGCGCCTGAAGCGGCATCGCCTGCACAGGTCCGACGGGGGTGATCAGGGAGGCGGCGGCCAAGCTGCAGCCGATAACGAAATTGCGAAATCCCGTCATTTTGTCCTCGCTTTCGGAAAGCACTGCCTTCCGGTTGTGTCCCTGTCTGTATTACGTTTTCTTTTCTTGGTTTATTCATGGCAACGGGCAAGGAGCGCGTAGCGGAGAGCCACCGGATTTCCGTCCGTGCATCGTCTTGTCCAGAATGCGCCGGTCCGTGCCGCGCGTCACTGTAATATTTGCCCTGTCTTCTCGGGAGCTGGGCAACGGAGAATGCGATGCAGTTGAAGTTTGGTACCAGCGGCCTGCGTGGCCTCTCAGAGGAACTGAAGGGTGAGCCTTCGGCTCGCTACGCGACCGCGTTTGCGCGCTATCTACTGACGTCCGGACGCAGCCAGCCGGGTGATCCCATCGCGATCGCCCGAGATTTTCGCGATTCGAGCCTGGAGATCGCCGCGGTCTGCGCCTCGGCGCTTGCGCGCGAAGGGCTACGCGTCTTTGATTGCGGCACGGTGCCGACGCCGGCGCTTGCGCTCTACGGCCGCGAATGCGGAGCGGCCGGCCTGATGATCACCGGCTCCCATATCCCGGCCGATCGCAACGGCATCAAGTTTTATCGGCCGGACGGCGAGATCGACAAGGAAGATGAAGTCGCCATCAGCCGGATTGCCGATGAAATCGCCGGGCAGGTCGCACCCGTCGCGGATCAGGGGATCGGTGAGGATCATGAGTCCCGCGCAGCCACGCTTTTCATGGAGCGGAACCGGCAGTTGTTGCCCGCCGGAGCGCTTGTCGGCCTCAAGGTCGGCGTCTACCAGCACAGCACCGTCGCCCGGGACCTTCTCGCCGAGCTGATCGCCTTCTTTGGCGCCGAGGTCGTCGCCCTTGGACGCTCGGAACACTTTATCCCGGTCGACACCGAAGCTGTGTCTGCTGAAACGATCGAACGGCTTCAGGAGTGGGCACGTGAACACCGGCTCGACGCGATCGTATCGGCGGACGGTGACGGCGACCGACCGCTGGTTGCGGACGAGAACGGCGCGCCGTTGCGCGGCGATCTCCTCGGGTTGATTGCCTGCGGCTTCCTCGGTGCGACGCGGGCCGTTACGCCGGTCACGTCGAATTCCGGCCTGGAGCGCAGGGAAGGGCTCTCTGTGCTGCGCACCCGTGTCGGGTCGCCCTTCGTGATCGCTGGAATGCAGCAGGCGCTGGACGAAGGTTCGACCAAGGTCGCCGGCTTCGAGGCCAATGGCGGCACGCTGACGGCCAGCCCGTTCGTCGTCAACGGCGCAACCCTCCAGCCGCTACCCACCCGCGACTGTGTCCTGCCGATCGTCGCTGCACTGGCCGCGGCGGCAGAGGCCAAGCTCTCGCTGTCGGCGATGGCCGCATCCTATCACCTTCCCGTGGCGCTCAGCGACCGGCTCGAAAACTTTCCGGTCGAAACCAGCGCCCGGCTGATGGCCTATTTGCGCGGCGGTGACGAAAACCTCGCCGCATTTCTGGCGCCGATCGGCAAGCCGGCGGGCGTCAGCGACATCGACGGGCTGCGGGTGACGCTCGACGACGGTCGGATCATTCACTTCCGCCCCTCCGGAAATGCGCCAGAGATGCGCTGTTATGTCGAGGCGGATACGGTAGAGGCGGCCGAGCGGCTGCTTTCGAGCGGTCTATCCACAATCCGGCATTGGGCAAAAACCGCCTCGAACTGAGTTTTTTGTCCTTCGACACGAAAACTTCAAAAAGCCTGTTGACACTTCGACTCGAGCCTTTTACACACCCGCTCGTCGCCCAGATGGCGGAATTGGTAGACGCGCCAGCTTCAGGTGCTGGTACTCGAAAGGGTGTGGAGGTTCGAGTCCTCTTCTGGGCACCAAATTCCCAAACCAAATCTTTGATTTGGTTTTGAAAAACCCCGGTTCTCCGGGGTTTTTTCGTTTCTGGCCTCTGGCCGGATTCCGCGACGATTTCCTGCCTTCCAGTCCGCACTTTTCGACCAGAATGGTTGCATGCTCGGGATATTTTCGCGCGGCGCGCCTTGAAGCTTGGGTCGGCAGCATTGATATTCTATCGGCGATGAAAGGGCAGGCTTTCCGAGCGAGGGCGGCGCCCATGTTATCGTCCGCCGGGGCGGCGGCTTTGAGGAGGACGAAGCGATGTCTGAGACACGTCGCAAGCTGACGACCATATTCTCCGCGGACGTCCAGGACTACACGCGGCTGATGCGCGCCGACGAGGAAGGTACGCTCGCCACGTTGAAGCGCCACCGCGATGCCATGGGACGGCTGATCGAGGCGCATGAGGGCCGTGTCGTCAACACCTGGGGCGATGGGCTGATCGCCGAGTTTCCGAGCGTCGTCGAAGCGCTGCGCACCGCGATCGATGTGCAGAACGAACTTGCCGGCTGCAACGAGAAATGTGCGGCCGACGAGCAGATGCTGTTTCGCATCGGCATCAATCTCGGCGATGTGATTGCCGAGGGCGACGATCTCTATGGCGACGGCGTCAATGTGGCAGCCAGGCTGCAGGCGTCCGCGCCGGCTGGCGGCATCGTCATCTCCAACACCGTGTACGACCAGGTGCGCAACAAGGTCGCTGTCGGTTTCGATTTTCTGGGACCTCTTGAGGTCAAGAACATCGATGGCGGTGTGCCGAGCTATGCCGTGCGGATCGGCACGGACGATCCCCGTCCGGCCTTTGCCGCCGAAACCTTCGGCCGTCGCGTTGAAGCCGCCGCTCCGGAAGCGGCCCAACCGCGCCCTGAGCCGAAACCCGTGGGCGTGATTGCGGCGATCAGGAGCGGATCGCTCCCGGTCCTCTGCATCGTTGCTGCGGGATTGGTCGCTCTCAACCTTTTGACCTGGAACGGAACCTTTTGGTCCGTCTGGCCGCTTCTTGGTCTTGCCATCCTGGCCGGCCTTGCCTGGATCAAGGCCAACCCGTGGGTGGACCGCAGCATCGGCATGCTGGTGCTCTCGGGTTTGGTGCTTCTGAGCATCAATCTCTTGACGTGGCGCGGCGTCTTCTGGGCCGTCTGGCCGCTACTCGCCTTCGCCGTGGTCGGCGGCATCCGCTGGGTCACGCGGCAAGGCCGCAGGCTCGGCTCCTGACGCCTATCCGCGGCTTTCCGAACCGGCCGGCGAGCTGTCGCGCGTCGTCGGCTCGTCATCGAGGGCTTCCGGCTCTTTCGGCTCGGCGCCCAGCACTTCGTAGATCTCCAGGGCGGAGGCGCGGCCCTTGGCTTGCGCTGTGCCAAGCGGTCGGAAGTGGATCGAGCCACCCGTATGGGCGACGACCGCGCCGCTCGCCATGATCGTCGTGCCGTAGTTCTTGTTCATGCCCTCGAGGCGCGAGGCGACGTTCACCGTGTCGCCCATGGCGGTATATTGCAGCCGCTCCTTGGCGCCGACATTGCCGACGACGGCGGTGCCGGTGTGGATGCCGAAGCGCGTGCGGAACTCCGGCAGTCCCTTCTTGCGCTGTGCTTCGTTGAAGATGCTGAGGCGCTGCTGGACCGCGAGCGCGCACCGACAGGCATTCTCCGCGTGTTTATCGTCCGGTGCAGGCGCGTTCCACATGGCAAAGACCGAATCGCCGAGGAACTGGATGATCGTGCCGTCGTGCTCGCCGACCGTCTCGCTGAAGATGTCGAAATATTCCGACAGCATCGCCACCACCTCCTCGGGCGAATGCCGTTCGCTGAGCGTGGTGAAATCGTAGATGTCGGTGAAGAGTGCGGTGACTTCCTGGCGCCAGGCGGCGCGGCCGCTGAAGTGTCCGGATTCGATGCCCTTGCGCACCAGCTCCTTCGGCACATAGAGCGCAAAGGTGAAGATCGCGTCGCGGGCTCGGTTCATGGCGCCGCCGAGCGTCGAGATTTCGCTGACATGCGAGGAAACGTCGATCGGGGTGGTGAAGTCGAGGTCCTGCAGCCGGTTGGCGCTGGCGGTCAGCTGGTTGAGCCCCTTGGTGATCAGATGCGCCAGCACCAGAGAGGCGAGCACCGCCAAGGCTACCACGGCCCCGGAAATCGCCAGCCCCTGAACGAGCGTCTTGTTGGCGTCCGCCATCAGTTCGTCGAGCGGGGCGGCCACCACGGCCCGGTTGCCGGAGAGAAGCAGCGCGGATTCGAGCGGTGTCACCATGACCAGATAGGTGCGGTCCCCAACCTGCACGAAATCGGCCTTGCCCGGCGCTGGCGGATGCTGACGGATGCTCTGGATCAGCGGATCGCTGTCGGCCTGCACGATCGGAGCGTCCTTGTCCTTGGCCGCCATGATACGCCGCATCATCACCCTGTCGGAGTGGATGATCGGCCGGCCGACGGCATCGAGGATGAAGGAGACCGAACCGGTCGTCAGCCGCTCGCGGGCGAGGAAATCGGTAATCGTGTCGAGGACGACGTCGGCGCCGATGACGATCTGAGGATTTCCGCGATGCGCTTGGGAGATCGTCATGCCCAGCGTTTCGGTCGTGGCACTTTCGTAAGGGCCGGTCGAGACCGCGGCCTTGCCGTTGACGGCGGCGCGATACCAGGGCCGGGTGCGCGGGTCGAAGCCCGAAGGAGGCACGATCCGGTCGGAGAATTGCATGCCGTCCTTGTCGAGGAAGAGGACGCGCTGCAGCGGCTTGCCGCTTTCATCGACTTCGATCGAGCGCACCGCGATGGCGGCACCCCGCGGCGCCTCGAGTGCCATGCGCCATGCAACCTGCTTGAGGTCCACCATGTGGAAGAAGGCGCCGTTGGGATAACCGACATAGACCCCATCGATATGCGGCGACCGGCTGATGCCTTCGCGCAGCACCGCCACCTTGTCGGCCATGCGTTCTGGCGGCGGCACAAGGAAGGAGTTGGCGACCGAGGAGACGAGGCTGACGAGGGCTGAGGTATCGCCCGACAGCACACCCAGCCGATCGACCAGCCGACTCATGAAGCCGCGCATGTTGGCTTCGGCGTCGGCGATCGCGGCGTTGCGCGAGCGATGGTAGTCGAGCCCGACAAGCGTCGCGGAAACGACGATCAGCATGGCGACCATGACGAGGCTGAACAGCGATCGCAGCGAGCTGTTCCAGCCGTCGCGTGTCTTGCCTTGTCGAGCGCCGGGCGCCGTATCTACCATTGCGTTTCTCTGAATCCGTAACGATGCCTCGGCGACGACCTTAACGTGCAAGGTGGGTCGCATGTGCAAGAAAAGTTAAATGCGAATCCCATAAAACACGTTAATCGGCGGGATGCACGATCCCACCGAGATCAGCAGCGAAAAATCGATGCCTCAGTTCACCGTTACGGGCTTCGAGCGCATGCGCGCGACGGTTTCGCGTTCGGCGCGCTTGCAGCGCATCGGCGGCAGGCCGCGATCCATCAGGTCCATGTCCTCGAGCACCATGTCGCCCATCTTCTTGAAGGCGCTGTCGAGCGCGCCGGCGCGATGGGCCGAACGCAGGAAGCCCGGCAGGCGGCGAACGGGATGGTCGAGCGGCAGGGGCTCCTGCGGAAAGACGTCGCTCGCCGCCACGATATGGCCGCGCGCGACGGCTGCGATCAGCGCATCGAAATCGACGACGCCGGCACGACTGAGCAGAATGAAGGCAGCACCCGGACGCATGCGAGCAAACGCCTTCTCGCCAAGGAAGCCTTCGTTCTCGCTGGTCACGGAGGCAACGACGAAGACGAAGTCGCTCTCGCCAAGCACGGTGTCGAGCGGTGCCGGTTCGACGCCGTTGTCCCGCAGGATCGAAGCCGGCATCCAGGGGTCGAAGACGCGGATCTTCGCCCGGAAACCGGAGAGTAAACGGTTCAAGGCCTTGCCGAGATCGCCGAAGCCGATGATGCCGATCTCGGCGCCGGAGAGAAGGCGTGCCGAGCTGTTGCCGTCGCCGCCCCAAAGTTCGCGCCCCTCGCGGAAAGCAAGGTCGGCGTCGACGACGCCGCGGGCGATGTTGAGCGCCATGGCGAGGCCGAGTTCCGCCACCGGCTCGGCGAAGACCTGGCCGGTCGTCACCACATGGATGCCACGCTCGAACAGCACCTCATAGGGCATGTTGTTGATCAGGTTGCTTTCGACGTTGAGGATCGCTTTCAGCTGGCCCATGCGCTGCAGGGTGGCGTGGTCGAGCGGGGGCTGGCCGATGATGTAGCGGGCGTTGCCGAGTACCTCGTCGTCAAGGCTTGCGATATCCTCCGGGTCCGCTTCGACAATGCGGTAGCGGCGATGCAGGTCCTTGAGGGCATCCGGTGTGAAGATGAGATCGAGCGTGCGCGGTGCGGGTGCACTGATGGCAAGCGGCCGGTTGTCGGGCATGGTTCCTCCCACTGCCTGTTTCCTTTGATCATATCGATCGAAGGATAAGAACATGCAGCACTTCAAAGCGCTACCGTGACCTTTGCGCGGCGCTGCAGATGGAGGATGCCCCAGGCGCTGGTCGTGAAGTTACGAACCGATGCGCCGCTTAACAAACGGACGGCTGGTCCTGATGCTTTGCCTTCGGACGAGGATTGCTTGCCGTGTTTTTGCTTAGTAACCGAGGCCACGCTTCTGCCGATAGAGCGACGGCGGCAGGTCGCTGCCCTGGAACACCGGCCCGTCGCCGCGGCGGCAATTGTAGATCGTGTCGTAGACAGGGCCGCCGCGGGCTGACGATTCGAACGGATAGTTGCGGTCGACAAAGGTCTGCTCGCAGACGGTTTGGTCGCCATCGCCGTTCAACGGGTCCATCTGTCGCACGCCCGGCAGGTCCCGATAGGTCTGTGCCGGCGCCGGCACGGCCGTCAGCCCGATCGCCAGCGCGAGCGTGGAAAGAGCGAGGGCGGATTGAAAAGACGTCATCGTCAGGACTTTCAAAAGGCAGCCGGCGGGCGGAACGTGACAACGGTATCGCCGACGCCAAACTTGCGCTATAGGCCACGTCACTGCGTTTGATCTGGGGATTTTCGATGGCGAATGCAATACGGTTCCATGAAGGCGATATCTCCGCAGCCGACGCCGACCGCTATCGAGGCGCGATCGCGATCGACACGGAAACGCTCGGCCTCATCCCCCGTCGTGATCGTCTTTGCGTGGTGCAGCTGTCATCGGGCGACGGAACGGCTGACGTGATCCGCATCGCCGCCGGCCAGAAGGAGGCGCCGAACCTCGTCTCCATGCTTGCCGATCCGGCCCGCCAGAAGATCTTCCACTTCGGCCGCTTCGACATTGCCGTCCTCTTCCATACCTTCGGGGTGACGACGACGCCGGTCTTCTGCACCAAGATCGCCTCGCGGCTGGCCCGCACCTACACAGATCGCCACGGCCTTAAGGACAACCTCAAGGAAATGCTCGACGTCGACATTTCCAAGCAGCAGCAATCGTCCGACTGGGCAGCAGAGACCCTGTCTCAGGCGCAGCTCGAATATGCCGCCTCCGACGTGCTGCACCTGCATGCGCTGCGCGACAAGCTGACGGCGCGCCTCATCCGCGATGGTCGCATGGAGCATGCCGATGCCTGCTTCGCGTTCCTGCCGACGCGCTCCAAGCTCGACCTGCTCGGCTGGGACGAGACGGATATCTTCGCTCACAGCTGAGCTGCGTTGGGCGGCTACGGCGTCAGGTAGAGGACGACCGCATAGCGCGCCGCCTTGCCGATGGTGACGAACAGCAGGAACAGCGGCAGCTTCATGCGCAGCAATCCGGCGACCAGCGTTAGCGGGTCGCCGATGACCGGCAGCCAGGAAAGAAGCAGCACCGGCTGGCCGTAGCGGGCAAAGAGCGCCTCTGCCTTTTGCCGATTGGCCGGCGAAACCGGAAACCAGCGGCGTCCCTCGAAGCGGATCAGGAAACGCCCGAGCGCAAAATTGACGACGGCGCCGAGCACGTTGCCTGACGTCGCGGCGATGAAGAGGGCAGGGCGGCTCGTTTCGCCGTGCAGAGCGGCGGCGACGATCGCAGCTTCCGACATGCCGAAAAGCAGCGTCGCCGACAGGAAAGCGGCGGAAAAGACGCCGGCAAGAATTCCGAAATCCAGGATCAGCTCCTGTCCGTATGGCCGAGATCGCGCTCCGGCTCGATGATGTCGCGGATGCGCTGCTTCAGTTCCTTGGGGCCGGGAAAGCCGCCGTCCCGCTTGCGCTCCCAGATGAGCGCGTCATCGACACGGATCTCGAAATTGCCGCCGGTGCCGGGAATGAGCGCCACTTCGCCGAGCGACTGCCCGAATGTCTGCAGCAGTTCCTGCGCCATCCAGCCGGCGCGCAGCAGCCAGTTGCACTGGGTGCAGTAGAGGATGGTGATGCGCGGCTTCTGGTCCATCGGGTGTCTCGGATGTGCTTCGGGCGGCGACCATAGCGGTCGCCTCAGTTGGAAACAACTGCGTTCCGGGAGTTCGTGCTCACGCTGTGCTCACATGATTGTCAACCAATTTAGTCATGTTTTTATCGGCGGATAGCTTGCTTTGCGCGGGCGTCGCGGCGAGACAATGCGGCATTGCACAAATTGTCGCACCCAACCGCCGGAGAGGCCTCTTAATGACCGACGTCACCGTTTCCAGTTCCCGCCCGCGCGCCATCCTGCCGGCGCTGGAAAAGTTCTATCTGCCGCTCAACACATCCGCCGAGACGCTGTTGCGTGTGCTCGCCGGCGCTCTGCTCGCGGTTCACGGTTTTGGCAAGATCACCAATCCCTTCGGCGCGATCGGCATGGTCGAGGGCCTCGGGTTCTATCCGGGCGTCTTCTGGTCGCCGCTTCTCGCCGCGACCGAGTTCTTCGGCGGCATTCTGATCGCGATCGGTCTGTTGACGCGCCCGGCCGCCTTTGCCGGCATGATCGTTCTGCTCGTCACCGTCTACTTCCACGGCATCGTCCAGGGTGAGGGGCTCTTCGGCGCGGAGAAGTCGATCCTCTGGGCAGCGATCCTGTTCTTCTTCGCCATCCGCGGCGCCAACAGCCAGTCTGTCGACGCCAAGCTCGGCAAGCAGTTCTGATCGAACGAACGATGGTCGGACAAACGGGGAGGCGGTGAAAACCGGCCTCCCCGTTTTCGTCGGGCTGCCAGCGAGGTTTCTGCCGTCGCTGATCGCTCAGGCGCTTTCCTTGGCCGTGACGCTGCGAATGGTCATCCGGTGTACCTTGCCCGACCGGTCCTGCCAGTCGATCGACTGGCCGACGGAGAGCCCGATCAGCGCCGCGCCGACAGGCGTCAGCACGGAGATGCGGCCGGCCTCGATATCGGCCTCGCCGGGATAGACGAGCGTCACCTGCTTGGCAAAGCCGTTGTCGGCCTCGAAGGCGACGGTGGAGCCCATCTGCACGCTATCGGCGGGCAGCGCGCCGGGCGCGCCGACGCGGGCGCGGTCGAGTTCGGAGAGCAGCGCCTCGGCCACATCAGGCACGCGTTCGAGCGCGGAGGAGGCGAGCGCCGTCAGCCGCTTGTGGTCTTCGGCATTGATGATGATCGGGGGAAGTTTCTTGCGGGTTGCCGCCATGATGGGACCTGACACGTTCAATCGAAGCGCACGACAGGGCGCAATCGAATAGGTTTTCTGGAGATTGGCGCTCGTTCAGCCGCGCTCGGAAATTTCTTCTGCCGACGCGAAAGGCTCCCCTGACCCGGAGAGCGCAAGCGTCCGGGCTGGGGTCAGGTTCCTGCGATCGGGCACACCCGGAAGCAGCAATGAGAAGAAATCATCGGCATCATCATGCCCCAAAGGTCGGAAAGTTCGCTCCCGAAGTCAAGGCCCGCATGGATCCGTCGGCATCATCGCATCGCCATGTGACCTCTTGAACAGTGGCCGCGCTCGTGGTCAATCTCCACGGTCGATGTGAAGGGAATGCGATGATGCGGGTGCTGGTGGTTGAAAACATGGCGAAGACCGAGCTTGGCCAGGTCGGCACGGCGCTTCGCGAGGCAAAGGCGGAGATCGAAATCCGCCGCGCCTATCTTGGCGAGGCCGTTCCAGAAGCACCGGAAGGCTACGACGCGCTTGTGGTGCTCGGTGGCGAGCAGAGCGCGCTCGACGATGCCGCCTATCCCTATCTGCCTGAGCTTGCCGCGCTGATGCGCCGATTCGGTGATAGCGGCCGTTCCGTGCTCGGGATCTGCCTCGGCAGCCAGCTTCTCGCCCGCGCCTATGGGGGCCGGAACCTGCTGGGCGAGGCCAAGGAGTTCGGCTGGTGCGAGGTGCAGGTGCGCGGTGAAGGTGGCGAGGACCCGGTCCTTTCCAGCGTCGGCGAGCGCTTCCCGATCTTCCAGTGGCATGGCGACACTTTCACCCTGCCCGAAGGGGCGGTCCATCTCGCCGAAAACGCCGTTACCCGACATCAGGCCTTCCGCATCGGCCGTGCCGCCTACGGCACCCAGTTCCATTTCGAGGCGGACACGCACCTCGTCGAGGACTGGAACCGGGCTTTCCCGGATACGATCAAGCGGCTCGATCCCACCTGGCTTGCGCGCTACCGCGAACACGCCGCGCGCCACGGCCGGCAGGCGGATACCGCGGGCCTGGCTCTTGCCCGCGCCTGGGTCGCGACGATCATCCGCCAGCAGGGCAGCGCGGCAAATGAGGAACCGGCGTTGGAGGAGATTAGCGGATGAGCGATGCACCAAACGGCGGCTGCTTCTGCGGCAGGATCCGCTATCGGTTGAAGGCAGCGCCGATGTTCGTCAATTGCTGCCATTGCAGCGATTGCCAGCGTCAGGTCGGCAGCGCCTTCGTCGTCAACGGCGTGATCGAGCGTGACAATATCGAACTTACCGGAGGCGAGCCGGTCGTCGTCACACTTCCGACGGACAGCGGTCGCCCGCATGACGTCTACCGTTGCGCCGAATGCCAGACGGCGCTCTGGAGCGACTACGGCCGGCGCGGCTGGCTTTCCTTCCTCCGGATCGCAAGCCTTGACCGCCCGTCGGAATTTCCGCCGGACGCGCATATCTTCACCCGCTCCAAGGTCGCCTGGCTGTCGCTCGAGGGCGGCGCGCCGGCTTTCGAGATTTATTACGACATGAAGACGTTGTGGCCGCCGGAAAGCCTGGCGCGGCGCGAGGCCGCGGAAGCGAAAGCAAAAGCGTGACAGCCAGCGAACGCGACAAGATGGCAGCCGGAGAATGGTACTCCTGCCTCGTCGACGAACTCGAGGCGCTGCGGATGACGGCGCGTGTTGCTGTCCATCGGCACAACACCATGCCGCCCGTCGAGCGTGGAACCATGGCGCCGGCGCTGCGGGCGCTGTTCGGTGCCGTTGCCGATGACGTCTTCATAGAGGCGCCGTTCCATTGCTCCTACGGCATCAACATCCACCTTGGCGCCCGCGTCTATCTCAATGCCGGTTGTACCATCCTCGACAGCGGTCGCGTCACGATCGGCGCAGGGGCGATGCTGGGGCCGAACGTGCAGATCTATTGCGCCGAGCACCACAGGGATGCCGTGCTTCGCGGCCAGGGTCTCGAAGTCGCCAAGCCGGTGACGATCGGCGCAGATGTCTGGATCGGCGGTGGGGCGATCCTTCTTGGCGGCGTGACGATCGGCGAGGGCGCGATCGTTGGCGCGGGCTCGGTGGTGACAAAGGACGTGGCGGCTGGCGCCGTGGTCGCCGGCAACCCGGCGCGCCCGCTCCGCCGACGGACCACTTAAGACGATTTTACAAGGATGATTTTTGATGGCGAATGACATGAAGACGATCCGTGTGCGCCCGGCGCGGCCGGACGATGCACTGGCGTTGTGCGCTTTTCTCAACGAGATCATCGCGATCGGCGGCACCACCGCTCATCAGACGCCATTTACGCCTGAGAGCTTCGTTGCGCATTATCTCGCCGGTCCCGGCTTCGTCAGCTGCTTCGTCGCCGAGGACGAGGCGGGTGAGCCCTGCGCCTTCCAGGCGCTCGACCAGTGGGACGGGATACCAGAGGACTGGGCCGACATCGGCACTTTCTCGCGCCCCGGCAACAAGGTGCCCGGCGCCGGTACGGCGCTCTTCAAGGCGACCTGCGACCATGCCCGTTCGATCGGCCTCAGCGCCCTCAACGCCACCATTCGCGCCGACAATACGGGTGGGCTTACCTATTACAGCAAGATGGGCTTCGTCGACTACAAGGTCGACAAGGCCGTGCCGCTTGCGAACGGGATGCTGGTGGACCGTATCTCGAAACGATTCCTGCTTTCAGAGGGGTGAGGCGGACGCTGTCGCCAGACCTTTCGGTACTCTCCCAATTCCATCCTCGGACTTGATCTGAGGATCCAGGCCCGGACAATCACGAACCGACGTCACGCCGGCCGAACGCTTCGCTCCACCATGGCCAGGATCGTCTCACAAAGTTCGCCCCGCGCCTCTTCGGCCGTGATGTCTCCCGTCGCTGCGGCGTTGGAAAGGCCATCGGCGGCGCCGAGCATCGCCCAGAACGCAGCCGCGGCGATCCGCTTCTCTCCCGTGAACGGGCTCAGCACCTTCCGGCACTTCTCGATGTAAATCAGCTGATAGGTGCGTTTGACGCTCGCAAGCTCGGGCGAGCCGGCGAGCGCTGCCAGCACGCCGGGGATCTCGCGGCCCTGTGCCAGCACGCACTCGACATAGGACGCGGCAATGGTCCTGGCGGTTCCCTGAAGCGTCGGATCACTCGCGGCAATGGCGGCATCCATCACCACCGCCTGGCGCGCGTCGAAATCCTGGTAGAGCGCTGCGAGCAGGCCGTTGCGGCTACCGAAATGATCGTAGACCACCGGCTTTGCGACCGCTGCCGCCTCGGCCAGACGCGGCAGGGTCAGCGCGTCCGTGCCTTCGTCGCGAACGAGGCTCCATGCCACGTCGATGAGTTGGTTCAGCCGCTGCTCGCGGCTCAGGCGAACGCGCTTTGCAGCGGTCGGGCTTGTTTCCATTGCACTTGACATCGCTATATACCAAAAGTAACTTACCTTAAGTATATAAGATAAACCCTCCCATCGCAACCATCCGCCGACCTGACGGCCGGCGGCCGAAACGGCATGCGCACGCGTGCCGTTGGCAAAGGATTCGTGCTCAATGACTGACGTCTCACTCCCTCACTCCCAAGGCCGAAGCGCATGGCTCGGCCTCATCGCCGTGCTGCCGCTGGTCCTCATCGTAGCCATGGACGGCTCCATCCTCTATCTCGCCATGCCGCGCGTGACTTCGGCCCTCTTGCCCACCGCCGACCAGGCGCTTTGGATCCTCGATATCTACGGTTTCGTCGTCGGTTCGTTGCTGATTGCCTTCGGCAATATCGGCGATCGCTACGGGCGGTTGAAGCTGATTATGATCGGTGCGGTGATCTTTGGTGCAGGATCGCTCGGTGCGGCCTATGCGCAGTCGCCCATGGCGTTGATTGCTTCCCGGGCGCTGATGGGGCTCGGCGGCGCGACATTGCTGCCCTCGGGGCTCGCAATCGTCAGTGCGCTGTTTCCGGATCCGCGACTGCGGGCGCAGGCGATCGGCATCTTCGCCGCCACCTTTGCGGCCGGCTTCGCCATCGGTCCGGTGATCGGCGGCATCCTTTTGCAGCGGCTTGAGTGGGGCGTGGTGTTCCTGATCAATGTTCCCGTCGTGCTCGGCTTCCTCATCGCCGCACCAATCCTTCTTCGCGAAGTGCGCTCCACGACGTATGGCCGCATCGACCTGCCAAGCCTCGTCCTGTCCTTTGCCGGTATCCTGCTCACCACCTATTCGCTGAAGACCGCAGCCGCCTACGGCTTTACGCCGCTCCAGACGCTCTCGGGGATCGTTGGCGTCCTCGCCATCGTACTGTTCCTTCGCCGGCAAACGCGGATCGCCTATCCGCTCCTCGATCTCGGCCTGTTTCGCGACCGCATCTTTTCCATCGCCATTCTCACCGGCCTCCTGCCGTTGGTCGTCTGGTCCTCCGTCGGATACCTCTCGGGCATCTATCTGCAATCGGTCCTGGGCTTTGATGTTTTTACCGCGGCACTTTTGACCTTGCCGGGCGCCGGCGTGCTGATGGCGACCTGCGTCTGGACGGCGCGCATCGTCGATGCGGTCGGGCGTAAGAGGGCGCTTGTCGCGACGCATCTCCTGATCGCAGCCGGTCTCTTTCTGCTGCTATTTACGAGCACCGAGGCGGGCGTTCCAGCCCTTATCGCTTCGACGGTGGTTGCGGGCATCGGCTACGGCCTCTCCTTCAGCCTCGTCGCCGAGATCGCCGTATCGGCCGTGCCTGCCGAACGCGCCGGTGCCGCGGGCTCGATCGCCGAAACCAGCAACGAACTCGGCAACGCGCTCGGTATCACGCTTTTAGGCTCGCTGGCGGCACTCAGCTTCCGGCTGCTCGGCCCCGGCGTGGCCGGCACGCTCAACGAAACCCTCGATAACCCGGGTCTGTCGCCAGAAACGGTGCTGCAGGCCAAGGAAGCCTTCCTCACCGGCCTTCACATCGCGGCCGGCGTCGGCGCACTGTCGCTGCTCGCATTGGGCATCATCGCCTGGCTCTGGCTGCCGAAGAAGCTGCCGGAATAGCAGGGCCGATTGCCTAGAGCTTTACGCGATAACGGTCCCGCCGCTCCGGGTGTCGCCTCTCCCTCTCCGCCGTCATCCTCGGGCTTGACCCGAGGATGCACACCCATGCTCTCACCAAAGTTCGAAGTAGAGGTCGCGCCAGTCCGGGTTCATCTTCTCGATAAGCTCGATTTTCCATTGGCGGTACCAGCGTTTGAGAGACTTCTCTCGCTGAATGGCTGTGCCAATTTGAAGATGTTCTTCGTACCAGACGAGCTGGGCGCAGCCGTATTTTGATGCAAACCCCGGCGTCAGTCCCTCCCGGTGCTCGAAGATACGGCGTTCGAGATTGGAGGTGACGCCGATGTAAAGCGTTCCGCGCTTGTGGTTCGTAACGATGTAAACAAATCCGGCCATCACGCACAGGTTGCTCGTGTATGGATCCTCGGGTCAAGCCCGAGGATGACGACCGTAGGGGTGTTTCGACTGGGGAGGGGCGACCCCGGCGCGAAGACGAGCCCCCACGTCATCCGTCGACGGACTGTTTCCGCCGCGCGGGGCTTAATCTCTTAAGCGCGCCGTTTTCCTCCTACGTCATCCTCGGGCTTGACCCGAGGATCCAGTCGCGGAGGCCGTCGCGGGCGTGACGTTTCTTCCTGCCATCCGCAATTCAGCTTCCCGCCGGGCGGCTCTGGCGTAACTCAATCACGAACCAAAAAGAGCGACCCGAGGGCCGCCCTTTCAACTGTAGAAACATGCGGCGCTGCCGCTTATTCGTCGCCCATCTTGAGCGCGGCGATGAAGGCTTCCTGCGGGATTTCCACCTTGCCGAACTGGCGCATGCGCTTCTTGCCGGCCTTCTGCTTTTCGAGCAGCTTGCGCTTGCGGGTGGCGTCACCGCCGTAGCACTTGGCCGTCACGTCCTTGCGCAGCGCCGAGATCGTTTCGCGGGCAATGACGTTGCCGCCGATGGCCGCCTGGATCGGGATCTTGAACATGTGCTTCGGGATCAGCTCCTTGAGCTTCTCGCACATTTCGCGGCCGCGCTTTTCCGCCGCCATCCGGTGCACCATCATCGACAGTGCGTCGACCGGCTCGCCGTTGACGAGGATCGACATCTTCACGAGATTGCCTTCCTTGTGCTCGGTGATCTGATAGTCGAACGAGGCGTAGCCCTTGGAAATCGACTTCAGGCGGTCGTAGAAATCGAAGACGACTTCGTTGAGCGGCAGGTCGTAGGTCAGCATCGCGCGGGTGCCGACATAGGTCAGCTCGATCTGGATGCCGCGGCGGTCCTGGCAGAGCTTCAGGATGCCGCCGAGATAGTCGTCGGGCGTCAAGATCGTCGCGCGGATCCACGGCTCGTGGATTTCGGCGATCTTGACGACGTCGGGCATGTCGGCCGGGTTGTGCAGTTCGCGTTCCGAGCCGTCGGTCATGAACAGCTTGTAGACGACCGAAGGTGCGGTCGCGATCAGGTCGAGGTCGAACTCGCGCTCCAGGCGTTCCTGGATGATTTCGAGGTGCAGCAGGCCGAGGAAACCGCAGCGGAAACCGAAGCCGAGAGCCGCAGACGATTCCATTTCGAAGGAGAACGAGGCGTCGTTGAGGCGCAGCTTGCCCATGGCCGAGCGCAGGTCTTCGAAGTCGGCGGCATCGACCGGGAACAGGCCGCAGAAGACCACCGGCTGCGCCGGCTTGAAGCCCGGCAGCGCGGTTGCGGTCGGGCGCTTGTCCTCGGTGATGGTATCGCCGACGCGGGTATCGGCCACTTCCTTGATCGAAGCGGTGATGAAGCCGATCTCGCCTGGGCCGAGCGCATCCATCGCCACCATCTTCGGCGTCAGCACGCCGACGCGTTCGATCGTGTATTTTGCGTCGGTGCCCATCATGCGGATGGTCATGCCCTTCTTGAGCGTGCCGTCGATGATGCGCACGAGAACCATGACGCCGAGATAGGTGTCGTACCAGCTGTCGACGAGCAGGGCCTTCAAGGGCGCCGCATCGCCGCCGTCACTCTTCGGCGCCGGCAGCTTGGTGACGATCGCTTCGAGCACGTCGGGGATGCCGAGGCCGGTCTTTGCTGAAATCAACACGGCGTCGGAAGCGTCGATGCCGATCACTTCCTCGATCTGCTCCTTGATGCGGTCCGGTTCGGCCGCCGGCAGGTCGATCTTGTTGAGCACGGTGACGAGCTCGTGGTTGTTGTCGATCGCCTGGTAGACGTTGGCGAGCGTCTGGGCCTCCACCCCTTGAGACGCGTCGACGACGAGCAGCGAGCCTTCGCAGGCCGACAGCGAGCGCGAGACTTCGTAGGCAAAGTCGACGTGGCCGGGGGTGTCGATCAGGTTCAGCACATAGGTTTCGCCATCATTGGCCTTGTAGTGCAGGCGCACCGTCTGGGCCTTGATGGTGATGCCGCGCTCACGCTCGATATCCATGCTGTCGAGCACCTGCTCGGACATCTCGCGCTCGGCGAGGCCGCCGGTGGTCTGGATCAGCCGGTCGGCAAGCGTCGACTTGCCGTGGTCGATGTGGGCCACGATCGAGAAGTTGCGGATATGCGAAAGGGGCGTCTTCGAAGATGTTGTGCTCATGGGCCGCATATAGCAGTGCCTTCAACCGCCGCAAAGCGGGAAATGAAGGCTTCGTTCACTATAAATCAGGCTATTCGGCCCCCGCCTCCGCATCGACGAGCGCGCCGGCATTCGGCACCTGCGCGCTCCTGATCTCGAAGCTCTCGCGCTCGGCCGCCGGCACCTCGTCGCGTTTGCGCAACCTGAGCAGCACGAAGAAGGCATAAAGCGCAGCAACGACCATCGCCGCATAGATGAACGTGCGCTGCCCGAATACCGGTGTCAGCAGCGTTACCAGCATCGGCACGGCGGTCGCGGCAATCGACCAGGCAACCAGCATGGTGCTCGCAAGCGGCACGAAATCGGCGGGATCCGTGCGGTCGTTGGCATGCGCGTTGGCGATCGAATAGACGGTCTCGACCGCCCCGGCGAAGAGCGCAAAAACCAGCATCAGAAGGAGCAGATTGCTGAAGGAGGCCGAAAGCGCGAAGAAGCCGGCAGCAAGGATCAGCAGGCACGTGCCGATCAGCACCAGGCGGCGGTCGATCCGGTCCGACAGCGTTCCCATCGGGTACTGGATGGCGATCAGGCCGAACTGCATGACGAACATCAGATTGGCGACATCGCCCTGGCTGACATTGTTGGCGGCCGCATAGATCGGCGTGAAGCCCTGCACCACCATCGACAGGCCGCCGGCGGCAAGCACGCCGATGAAAGCGACCGGGGAATTGCGCCAGACCATCGGGATGTCGATGCTGACCTTGGCCGGCGGTGGTGGCGTCGGCAGGCGGGTGAGCCCGATCGGCAGAAGGGCAAGGGCGGTGAAGAAGATGGTGACGAGCGGCGGCAGGTTGCCGTCCGCCGGGATCTGCCCGAACAGCCAGGCGCCCGTGCCGAGCCCGATGACATAGGCCATGTAGAACAGCGCCATCGCCTTGCCGCGCCAGTGGTTTTCGCTCGCATGGTTGAGCCAGCTCTGGGCGATGATGAAATTGGTGTTGCCGGACGCGCCATAGAGGCCGCGTGCAAGCACCCACAACAGCGGATGCATGCCGAGCGCGATCGTCAGGGCCGAGAGAATGACGAGCGCCATCGAGCAGGAGAAGGCGCGCGCATGGCCGACACGACGGATCATCGGCCCGGCGATGACGCAGCCGATCAGTCCGCCAAAGGCAATCATCGTTACCGCCGCTCCCGGCACCCAGTCCGGCGCGTCCGAGCGCGTCAGCGCGAAGGGCACATAGGCGAGCATCATGCCGTTGCCGATCGCCACCGCCGTCATCGAGGCGACGATACTGGCGATCGAGGTCAGCGAGGAGGGCTGCTTGGTCATGTCCAACCTGTCGATGGAGGCCGCCCGTGCGGGTGCGCTGGCGTGATGGATGAGGGACGTCTAAAGTATTGAAGTGAAAGCTTTTCTCGTTTCTGCATCCGAAACCGCCACCATAGCCGAAACACCCGTGTCGCGCTGTCGCCAATGCGGCATCGCATGCCCGTATTTTTCAGTCTTTCGTAGTCTTGACTCCACTATATGAGAAATGCAATCTCAAATAATGGAAAACGTCACCGACCCTCTCGAACATGCCATCGGCGAGCGCATCCGCACGCTGCGGACGCAACAGAACCTGACGCTCGACGAGCTCGCCTCAAGCTCCGGCGTCAGCCGGGCGATGATCTCGCGCATCGAGCGCGGCGAGGCGAGCCCGACCGCCCAGCTTCTTGCCAAGCTTTGCAGCGCGCTCTCGACGACCCTTTCTGCGCTCTTTGCCTTCGAAGCCGAGGAGGCATCACCGCTTGCCAGGCGCGCCGATCAGCGGCTCTGGCGCGATCCGGAATCCGGCTATCTGCGCCGCTCCGTCTCCCCGGACGGTCTTGGCTCGCCGATCTATATCGTCGAGGTTGAGTTTCCGCCCGGTGCCCGCGTCGTCTTCGAGCGGCAACCCTCCGATCGCGGCATCACCCAGCATCTCTGGCTGTTTTCCGGGCGGCTCGAAATGACGACTGCATCCGGCTTCCATTCGCTCGAGCCAGGCGACTGCCTGTTCATGGGGCTGGAGGCGGGCCACATCTTCCACAACCCCCACGATGAGCCGGCTCACTATGCCGTCATCCTCTGCCGCACCAAGGTTTGACCATGTCCGATATTCAGATCCGCCTGCTGTCTGCGAATGAAGCGCTGGCCGCCATCCCTTCGCTCGCCGAGGTGCTGTCCGATTGCGTCGAGGGTGGCGCCTCGGTTGGTTTCATGCAGCCCTATCCGCCGGAAGCGGCACTCGCCTACTGGCGCGGCGTCGCGGAGGCGGTTGCCGGCGGTGAGACGCTGCTGATGGTTGCCGAGGTTGCCGGCCGCATCCTTGGCACCGTGCAGGTCGGCGTCGCGCAGATGCCGAACCAGCCGCATCGCGGCGACCTGAAGAAGCTGCTCGTGCATCGCGACGCCCGCGGCAAAGGCCTGGCGCGCCGGCTGATGGACGCGGTCGAGCGCGAAGCCGCCACCCGTGGCAAGACGCTGCTGGTGCTCGACACCGCGACCGGCAGCGATGCCGAGGCGATCTACCCGCGCTTGGGCTGGGAGCGCGTCGGTGTTATCCCGGATTACGCCATGTGGCCGGAGGGCGGCCTCTGCGCCACGACGTTCTTTTACAAGCGGATTGCGGCTTAGTGGCATTTGTCGCGGCTCGCGATTGCCCCTCTCCTCGGGTTAAACCCGAGGACTAACCCTCTCCCCGCTCGCGGGGAGAGGGGACATGCGCGAGGTGCGGGCTGACCGTTTCACGCCTGATCGGAGAACCCGCGAGCGTACACTGTGGCCGAGCGGGCGCCGCGCGTCTCCTTCGCCCCGCCTGCGGGGCGAATGTGGCCGGCAGGCCGGATGAGGGGCTTTGCTCAGCTTGCCAAGTCTGAAGCCTCGGGTAGGGTACGGGGCACCCGTCTGCAGCCTCTTCAGGACATCCCCATGCGCATTTGTTACACCGAAGACCACAAGCTCCGTGACGCCAAGACCGAGCTTTTCGGCGGCGAACTTGTGCCGCCTTTCGAGGCGCCGTTTCGCGCCGAGTGGATTCTGACGGCGGTCAAGGAAGCCGGCTTCCACGATGTCGTGGCACCGGAACGTCACGGTCTCGATGTCGCGCTCAAGCTGCATGCGCCCGATTATCTCGACTTTCTCGAAACCGCCTGGTCCCGCTGGGTTGCCGATGGCTACCGCGGTGAGGCGATTCCGGCCTGCTTTCCGGCGCGGCGTATGCGCCAGCGGCCGCCGAGGGATATCGATGGCGCGCTCGGCTACTATTCCTTCGCGGCGGAAACGGCGATCACCGAGGGTACCTATGCGGCCGCGCGCGCCGCGATGGATTGCGCCATCTCGGCCGCCGACCACATCCATGCCGGCAACCGTGCCGCCTTCGCGCTCTGCCGCCCGCCCGGCCATCATGCGGCGATCGATCTCTATGGCGGCTATTCCTTCATCAACAATGCTGCCTGCGCCGCCCAGCGCCTAAGGGATCATGGTGCCCAGAAGGTTGCCGTGCTCGACGTCGATTTCCACCATGGCAACGGCACCCAGGATATTTTCTACGAACGCGGCGACGTCTACTTCGCCTCGCTGCATGGCGACCCCGTCGAGGCCTTTCCGCATTTCCTCGGCTTTGCCGACGAGGAGGGCGCCGGCGCCGGGCTCGGCACGACGAAGAACTATCCGCTGCCGCGCGGTACGCTGTTTGACGCCTGGTCGGCCGCCATGGCCGATGCGCTCTCGCGCATCGAGGCCTTCGGTGCCGAGGCCCTGGTCGTCTCGCTCGGCGTCGATACCTTCGAGCGCGATCCGATCTCGTTCTTCCGACTGAAATCCGAAGATTATCTGCGCATGGGTGAAGCGCTGCGGCGCACCGGCCTGCCGGTCGTCGTCTGCATGGAGGGCGGCTACGGCGTACCGGAAATCGGCCTCAACGTCGCCAATGTGCTGAAGGGTATTTCTGGCTAAAGGTCAGCATTCGGAAAAATGCGCTTGCCGCTATTGACCTCAACTTTACTTGAGGTCGTACGACTGCTCTCGTTCAAAGGAGATCAGAGGAAAAGAGCTATGAGCAGTCAGTCAAATAGCGTGGCGCCGCTTTACCGCATCAACAAATACACCGTGCCGGCGGAAGCCCGGCCGCAATTCGTCGAACTGGTCGACAAGACGCTGGCCGTCATTCGCAAGCAGGATGGTTATGTGAAAGACCTGTTCCTGGAGCAGCATGCCGGTCCCGGCCAGTTCGATTTCATCACCATGATCGAATTCGCGAGTGCCGACGTCGCGCCCAAGGTCGCAGCCGCGCTGATCGAGTTCGACCGCCAGCTCGGCCTCGATCGCGAGGCGCTGATGAAGACGCTCGGCATCCGTACCGATTTCGCCAGCTACCGGGCCTTCGGCGGGCTGGCTGCCTAGGGCCGTTCCAGCAAACGTTGCAGCGGTTTTCCGTCCGGAATAACGTGTAACAGAGGGCTGGAACGAAAAAGGCCCGGCAGTCAGCCGGGCCGATCCATGCTTCCGATGCGAACGCGCGTCAGGAAACGAAGAACGTCGACAGGCCCTGGCCGGCGGCAAAGGCCATATAGGCAAGCACGGTGAAATAGACCGTCGTCGCGACGAGGAAGAGATAGCCGCCGGCCACCATCAGCCCGTCGCGCTGGATGATACCGAGCGAGAGAAGCAGGATCGCGATCCCCGGCAGCGTGTTCGACAGCGGGATGAGCCCAAGCGGGAACATCAGCAGCACACCACCGGCCATGATCATCAGGCCGTTGAAGCGGTTCATCAGCGCGCCCTGCGTCAGGAAGCCGAGACGCGGCCGGACATAGCGGTCGAGCTTGGAAACGATATCCGCGCCTTTTTGCAGGGTCGGCACCAGCTTCTCGGTTTCGATCCGGCGATCGAGAATGCGCTGCGGCATCCACGGCAGGCGATTGAGCGTGACCGATACGGAAATCAGGATGATCGCTGCGCCGAAGACCGTGCTGACGCCCGGGATCGATACCGGCAGCAGAAACGGCAGCGTCAACAGGGCGCACAGCAGCAGGAAGCCCTGTTCGCCGATTTCGGTCATCAGCTCGCGCAGCGTTATCGTTTCACCGCGGATCGAGGCAATCATGCCGTTGAGCGTGTCGCTGAGACTGCGTTGCGTGTCGCCGAACTCGATTGCCATTGGAGCTTGCCTCTCTTTTCTTGGATGCCCGTCCTATCAAGAGCGTGTGAAGGATCGGTTATTGTGTGCCCTGATGGCCACGCAGGCCGCTGGAGAAGCGGGATTTGCCGGCAAACCGTGGCGTGAATGGGACGCCTCTTCATCTTCCTGCCGCAATCGCTAGTATGAAGCAACTTCGAGCACCAATGGGGACAACTGATTCCATGATCAAGAAATGCGCCATTCTGGCTGTCGCGGCCATCTATCTTTCGGGATGCACCACCACCGATCCCTATACGGGCGAACAGAAGATGTCGAACACCGCCGGTGGCGCGCTGATCGGCGCAGGCCTCGGCGCGGCAACTGGTCTGCTGGTTGGCGGCAGTGCAGCAGGACGCCGTGACTCGGCCCTCGTCGGCGCCGCGATCGGCGGTCTCGGTGGCGGCCTGATCGGCAACTACATGGACAACCAGGAAGCCGAACTGCGCGCCCAGCTGCAGGGCACCGGCGTATCGGTTACCCGCGCCGGCGACCGCATCATCCTCAACATGCCGTCCAACATCACGTTCGCGACCGACCGCGACCAGGTGATCCCGGCCTTCTACGACACGCTGAACTCGGTGGCGATCGTGCTGCGCAAGTTCAACAAGACGATGATCGATGTCGACGGCCATACGGACGCGACCGGCAGCGCCTCGTACAACCAGGGCCTTTCCGAGCGCCGTGCCGCTTCGGTCGCCAACTATCTCGCTGGCCAGGGCGTCGACCAGCGCCGCATGTCGGCCATGGGCTACGGCAAGGAGCGTCCGATCGCGTCCAACGGCAGCGAAGCCGGCCGCGCGCAGAACCGCCGCGTCGAAATCTCGATCGCGCCGATCAAGGCCTGATCGGTCGAAATCGACGGCTTGTAATGAAAGGGCTGCGCCGAAAGGCGCGGCCCTTTTTCATTTTCGTCGGGCTAGAAGCGGTAGCGCAACAGGCGGCCCATCCGGCGCAGCATCGGCAGGGCGCTGACGACATGCGCCGCTATGCGCGCCAATGGCGACAGGCGCGCGACCTGAGCGGCGTCGTATTCGCTGATCTCGTCGAGCAAGGTCAGGCCGGGCACGTCCCGCTCCAGCGCCCGAGCGTTTTCCAACCCCCAGCGAAGGTCAGCCCCCGTCGCCCGCAGGGACGGGTTCAGTCGCAAAAGCTCGATGCCCAGATGGCTGTAGGCATCGAAGACGATTTCTCCGCCGGCAAGGCAGGAGGTCAGCCGTCGCAAGAGGTCGCGTACCTCCTGTTCGAAAAGATAGGGGAACACGCCCTCGGCGACGACGGTCGCCGGGCGGTCGCCCGGAACAAGGTCGATCCAACCGCGCTCCGTTATCGAGGAGGCGATCGTCGTGCAGCCCGGGCGCTTCGGGAAAAGCTGTTGCCGCAAGGCGATCACATCGGGAAAGTCGACGTCGAACCAGCCGACGGACGCGGGCGGATCGAGCCGCAGCACGCGGGTGTCGAGACCGCAGCCGAGATTGAGCACGATGGCGTCCGGGTGGCGCCCGATAAAGTCGCGCGTCCAGCGGTCGAGCATATGGGCGCGCACCGCGATGCCGATGGTCATGTCATGGCTTGCATCGGGCGGTTTCGGCCTGCCGGCAAGCCGCCGCATCAGATCGGCGGCAAAGTGATCGTTGAGCAGGGAATCCGGGAACGCGCTCTCCGCGGCCTTGGCCTGGAGCGTGACCAACAGGGTCTCCCGTACGCCATGAAGGCCGATCTCCTCGGCTTCCATCCTCTCCTCCCAAGGGCGCCCGCACCCCTCGTACAGCTTGCATTTGCTGGCCTTCCACCCCCGGGGAAAGCCAGCAATGCGCCTATTTAACCACCCGCCGCGCCCGCCAGACGCGTCCGGCTGTCAGCACGGCCAGCGCGGGCATCAGCGCGAACAGCCAGAAGAGCCAGCGCGTCGCCGTCGCCACGCCTTCCGTCGACGGCGTCTCGATGCCGGCGAGATTGGCAGTCAGCCCGGCAAGCGCCGCGCCGAGCGCTGCGGCGAAGAGCTGGACCGTGGTAATCGAGCTCGACGCCTTCTCCGCTTCGCCCTCCGGCGCAAATTCATAGACGGCCGTCACAATGTGCGGCCAGGCAAAGCCCATGCCGAAACCGACCGCCATGATGCCGATGCTGAGCGGCACGGCGATCGTCATGAATTCCGAGCCCGCCATCGGCATGAACAGCGCAATCAATGCCAGGCCGACGAAGCCGAAGGCCGGGCCGGCAAAAATCGTCCGCTTCGCCCTTTCGCCGTGCCAGTGGGCGCTTGTCATCGACCCGGCGGTCCAGCCGATCGACATCAGCGCCGCAATGTAGCCGGCGACCAGCGGCGACAAGCCGTGCAACTCCTGCAAGAGGTACGGCACATAGATTTCCGGCTGCAGGCCGACCATCAGCAGGGTGATCGTAGCATAAAGGGCTGCCAGCGGGGAGGCCGGGGTGAAACTGCCGGAGGGGAGCAGTTTGCCGGTCGCCCGCTTCTCGACGACGAGCAGCGCCAGGAACATAAGGATCGCGGCGCCGACGCAGTATATCTGCCCCGCCGCGGTGGTAAGCGTGCTGGCAATCGAAAGCGCAAGCACGATGGCGACAAGCAGCGCGAGTTGCACCAAGGGAAGCGGCGTGCGCACGCTCTCGCCGGCAGCCTTGCGCGGCAAGGTCGAGAAGGCGAGCGTCGCCAGCAACGCCGTCAGCGGCAAGAGCGACCAGAAGGCGACGCGCCAGGTGGAAAACTCGGCGAACATGCCGCCGATCGCCGGGCCGACAAGCGTCGCCGTGCCCCAGGTGGCCGAAATCAGGCCGATGGCGCGGGTCCACAGTTCCGGCCGGAAGACCTCGCGGATCACGCCATAGGCAAGCGCATAGAGCAGCCCGCCGCCAAAGCCCTGGATCGCGCGGCCGGCAAGCAGCATCGCCATCGAGGGGGCTGCGGCGCAGAGGAGCGTGCCCAGGCCGAAGACGAGCGCACCGATGGCGTAGGCGCCGCCGGCGCCGACGACACCAAGCAGCCGGGCCGACAGGGCCGCGCCGAGGATCGAGGCGGCGACGAAGACGGTCGTGCTCCAGGCGTAATATTCGAGCCCGCCGATCTCGCGCACGATCGACGGCATGATCGTCGTCACGACGTAGATGTTGAGCGCGTGCAGCGCGACGCCACCGCTGAGCACCAGCGAATGCACGGCGTTCCCGCCGGTCAAAAGCGCGCGCCAGCCGGTTTCCTGGTGGGGGGCTGATGTTTTTTCGAGCATGTCAGTACCTCATGCAGCGGTATTGCCGCAAACGTGCGACCGGCCTGGCCGGTGGGGAGGATCACGTTTGCAAGGGCGAATGCCGCCAATATCAGTGGAGCGCAGCCTCGCCGAAATGCGTGAGCTTGTCCGGGTTGCGCATGATGAAGATGTCGTTGACGTTTCCGTCGCCGTCATAGCCGAAGGCGACGGTTGCCGCGATCTCGTTTTTCGCTTCGTCCCGAAGCACGATGCCGCGGCCGCCATTGATGTCGCCGATTTCCCAAACGTAATGCGACCAGTATTCGGTAAGCCGGTCGACGATGAAGGCGAGCACAGTTTCCTTGCCGGCGAGCACGCCGAGCACGGTCGCCACCTTGCCGCCGCCGTCGGCCGTCAGCTTCACATCGGCCGAAAGCAGGGCCGAGAGCCCGGTGACATTGCCGCCGTGGATCGCCGTGTGAAAGGCCGAAAGCAGTTCGTCCTGTCGTTCGCGCGGCGTCTGGTGCCGGGCCTTCTCCAGCCCGATGTTGGTCTTGGCGCGCGACACCAGCTTGCGCGCGGCGGTTTCCTGCATGTCGAGCGTTTCGGCCACTTCGTCATAGGGCTGGCCGAAGATCTCGTGCAGCAGATAGGCGGCGCGCTCCTTCGGCGTCAGCCGTTCGAGCATCAAAAGGAACGCGGTGGTGAGCGAGGAGGTCAGCGCCAGTTTCTCTTCGGCATTGTCGTCGCTCGCCGTATGGATCGGCTCGGGCAGCCATGCGCCGACATAGTCGACGCGCTTGCGGTGCGCCGCTTTCAGGAGGTCGAGGCAGCGGCGGGTGCAGGCCGTCGTCAGCCAGGCCGCCGGCGTGTCGATCGATGCCCGGTCGACCTCCTGCCATTTCAGGAACGTGTCCTGCACCGCATCTTCCGCATCGGCACGCGAGCCGAGAATGCGGTAGGCAAGACCGAGGAGGCGCGGGCGCGCCTCCTCGAAGATCTGCATGTGCTGCCGGTCGTTCATGTCAGTGCCTCGAAATCTGGATGCGGTTCCAAAGGTTGATCATCGCCACCGTCGCGGTGATGACGCTGATCTCCTTTTCGCTGAAATGCTGGCGCAGCTCGGCGCGAAGCGGCGCAAAGTCGGTACGCGGCTCCAGTTCGGTCAGCGCCTCGGTCCAGGCAAGGGCTGCCTTCTCGCGCGGCGTGAAATCACTGACCTGGTCCCAGACGATGATGCGGTCGAGCCGCTCGTTGCTCTCGCCTTCGGCGCGGGATTCCTTGGTGTGCATCTTCACGCAGAAGCCGCAGCGGTTGATCTGCGAGGCGCGCAGCTGCACGAGATTGTGGATCGTGCGGTCGAGCCCGTGCAGGTCCATGGTCTTGTGCACGTCGGCGAGCGCGCCGAGCACATCGGGGATTTCCTGTTCGTAGCGGACGGCTTTGGTATCGGTCATGGTCTCAACTCCATCGTTGTCGTGTTGCTTATGACCAATTGACGATCGACGCCGGACAGCTGTGACGCGGGCTCGATGATTTTTCTCGCAGGACGCGAAGAAAAATGCATGAGCTGATTATTTTGAAGAAGTTTCAATAATTTGAGAGTCGCGATTTCTCGCGGTCATCAGGCTTTCGGTGGATAGCTGTGCTCGCCGCCGCGAAAATCCGTGACCGTGTAACAGCCGCCGCCCTCGGCCGCGATCGAGGCAGCGCTGATCACCGCCTTGCCGTGCCCGCCGGGGATGTCGAGGATGTAGGTGGGCTGGCAGAGGCCGGAGACCCGGCCGCGCAGGGCGGCGACCAGCGCCTGGCCTTCCTCGATCGTCAGGCGGAAATGGCTGGTACCGGGCGCGAGGTCCGGGTGGTGCAGGTAATAGGGCTTGATCCGCGTCTCGACGAAGGCGCGCATCAGTCTGGCAAGCACCTCGGCATCGTCGTTGACGCCCTTCAAGAGCACCGACTGGCTGACCATGACGATGCCGGCATCGATCAGTCGGGCAGAGGCAGCACGCGCCTCGTCCGTCAGCTCGCGCGGGTGGTTGGCATGCAGCGCCACATAGGTCGCCTTGCCGCTTACTTTGAGTGCCGCGATCAGGTCGGCGTCGATGCGCGCCGGCTCGACCACGGGGACGCGCGTGTGGAAACGAACGATTTTCACATGCGGGATCGGCTTCAGCCGTTCCATCAGTTCGCCGAGCCGCCGTGGCGACAGGATCAGCGGATCGCCACCGGTGAGGATCACCTCCCAGATTTCCTTGTGCGCGGCGATATAGGCGATCGCAGCATCGAGTTCGGCCGGCGTCAGCGTGCCGAGACCCTGCGGCCCGACCATCTCGCGGCGGAAGCAAAAACGGCAATAGACCGGGCAGACATGCACGGCCTTCAGAAGCACTCGGTCCGGATAGCGGTGAACGATGCCGGTGACGGGGCTGTGCGGCTTGTCGCCGATCGGGTCCTCGCGTTCTTCGGGCAGCAGCGTCAGTTCGGCCGCGTCGGGCACGAACTGGCGGGCAATCGGGTCATTGGGGTCGTCGGGATCGATGAGGCCGGCAATCGCAGGGCTGATCGCGACGGCATAACGCTCGGCGACAGCGGCAACCGCCGCCTCCTTGGCGCTGTCGATGAGGCCTGTTTCGACCAACTCGCGTGCGGTCTTGATCGGGCGGTGAACGTTCACGCTCGTGTCTCCGCCACGGGCGCCCAAAGCACCTGGTCGATGCGCGACGCCCCGGTTGCGAGCATCACCAGCCGGTCGAAGCCGAGCGCAATGCCGCTTGCTTCGGGCATAATCGCGAGTGCCGCCAGAAAATCCTCGTCGAGCGGATAGGTCTCGCCATAGACCCGGGCCTTTTCGACCATTTCCATCTCGAAGCGCCGGCGCTGCTCGGCCGCGTCGGTCAGCTCGCCGAAGGCATTCGCAAGTTCGACGCCACAGGCATAGAGCTCGAAGCGTTCGGCAACGCGACGGTCGCGCGCGGCGGGGCGGGCGAGCGCGGCCTCCGCCGTCGGGTATTCGTCGAGGATCGTCGCACGGCCGAAGCCGAGATGCGGCTCGACCTTTTCGACGAGCACGCGGCTGAAAAGGTCGGCCCAGGTGTCGTCATGGGCGACCCGAAGACCGGCCGCGGCCATCGCTGCGGCAAGGGTTTCGCGGTCGGTTTCGCCGTTGGCGGCAATCGAGGCCAACAGGTCGATGCCGGCAAAACGCTCGAAGGCGTCCGCCACGCTGAGGCGCTCCGGCGCGGCAAAGGGATCGCAGGCCTGCCCCTGGAAAACGAACTGCTTCGTGCCGGTCGTTTCCGCCGCAAGCGCCAGGATCTCGGCGCAGTCGCGCATCAAGGCCTCATAGCTTTCACCAGTGCGATACCATTCGAGCATGGTGAACTCGGGGTGGTGCAGCGGTCCGCGCTCGCGGTTGCGGTAGACATGGGCGAAGCAGGCGATGCGCTGTTCGCCGGCCGCCAGCAGCTTCTTGCAGGCAAATTCCGGCGAGGTGTGCAGATAGAGCGGATGGCCGGAGCCGTCGTGATTGAGCGCCTCCGTCGTGAAGGCATGCAGATGTGCCTCGTTGCCGGGCGAGACTTGCAGCGTCGCGGTGTCGACCTCGATGAAATCGCGTGTCTCGAAGAACCGGCGCAATGCCGATTGGATCCGGTTGCGGCCGAGAAGAAACGGGCGCCGGTCGGCATGGACATCGGGTGTCCACCAGGGAGAGGCATGCGACATGGTCGGTTCAGTCCAGGCTTTCTTCGCGCAGATGCCGGCTCAGGCTGGCTATTTGCACGAAATTAGGGTAGTGGCGGCGCGAAATCCTTATTTTCGCGTCCTTCAGGGCCAGTGTTTCCGGCCCACGGTGTCGCGCATACCTCTGTTACAAGGAAGACTAATGGTCAAGGTCATCGCTTCATCTGTCCGTAAGGGCAACGTACTCGACGTCGACGGCAAGCTCTATGTCGTGCTTACCGCCCAGAACTTCCACCCGGGCAAGGGCACGCCGGTCACCCAGGTCGACATGCGCCGCATTTCCGACGGCGTGAAGGTCTCCGAACGCTACCGCACGACCGAACAGGTCGAGCGCGCCTTCGTCGAAGACCGCGAGCACACCTTCCTTTACGAAGACGCCGAAGGCTTCCACTTCATGAACCCGGAAAGCTATGACCAGCTGGTCATGAGCACGGACGATATCGGCGACCTCAAGGCCTACTTGCAGGAAGGCATGGCCGTCATTCTTTCGATCCACGAAGGCCTGGCGATCGCCATCGACCTGCCGCGCCACGTGACGCTCGAAATCACCGAGACCGAGCCGGTCGTCAAGGGCCAGACGGCTTCGTCGTCCTACAAGCCGGCGGTTCTGTCGAACGGCGTTCGCACGCTCGTTCCGCCGCACATCCAGGCCGGCACCCGCGTCGTCATCGCGACGGAAGACGGTTCCTACGTCGAGCGCGCCAAGGACTGAGGCATCGACCAGGTCAATTTGGACGGGGACGGCAGCGAAGGTTGCCGTCCCCGTTTTCGTTTCCGGCAGGCTGCGTGAGCAACCAGAAATTTAAGGGGCGCATTTCGAAAAACGGGTGCTAGGATGCGGCGCCGATACGACGTGTCACGAGAGGGCCTGCATGTTCCCATTGTCGCATATGATGAAGTCGTTCATTCGCAAGGGTCGCCTGACGGTGATCGATGCCGATGGCAAGAGGCACGTTTATTCCGGGACGCCCGGGCCGGAAGTGACGATGCGTCTCACCGACAAGAAGCTCTATCGCAGCCTCGTCTTCAATGCGGAACTGGCCGCCGGCGAAGCCTATATGGATGGCACCATGCGCTTCGAGGAGGGCTCCACCCTCCGCGATTTCCTGACGCTGTTTTCGATCAACCGCCTGTCGCTCGGCTCCTACCCGATCCAGAAGTTGCTGCGCGCGGTAAAGATGCGCTTCCGCAAGCGCCAGCAGGCCAACCCCAAGGGCAAGGCGCAGCAGAACGTCGCGCATCACTACGATCTCGGCAACGAGTTCTACAAGCTGTTCCTCGACGAGAACATGCTCTACTCCTGCGCCTACTTCCGCGAGCCGAACGAGACGCTCGAGACGGCGCAGCGCAACAAGCTGAGGTTGCTTGCCTCCAAGCTTTGCCTGGAGCCCGGCATGAAGGTGCTCGATATCGGCTGCGGCTGGGGCGACCTTGCGATGTATCTCGCGCAGCTCGCCGATGTTCAGGTGCTCGGCGTCACGCTTTCCAAGGAGCAGCAGGCGCTTGCCACCGAAAGGGCGCGTAAGGCTGGCCTTTCGGACCGGGTGCGCTTCGAGCTCAAGGACTATCGCGATGTGCAGGGGCCGTTCGACCGCATCGTCTCGGTCGGCATGTTCGAACATGTCGGCGTCCATCACTATGACGAGTTCTTCAAGAAGCTGAACGCGCTGATGCCGGACGACGGCCTGGCGGTGCTGCATTCGATCGGCCACATGAGCCCGCCCGGCATGGCGAGCGCGTGGCTTCGCAAGTACATTTTCCCGGGCGCCTATTCGCCGGCGCTGTCGGAGGTCTTCGAGGTCGTCGAGCGCAACAGCCTCTGGGTTTCCGATCTCGAATTCCTGCGGGTGCACTATGCAACGACGCTAGCCCATTGGGGCGCGCGCTTCGACGCGAACCGCGACAAGGTGATCGCCCTATACGACGAGCGCTTTGCCCGCATGTGGGAGTTCTATCTGATCAGTGCCGAGATGATGTTCCGCACCGGCAGCCAGCTTGTCTTCCACATGCAGCTGTCGCGCTCGCGTGATGCCGCGCCGATCGTTCGCGACTACATCACCGACCGCCAGCGCGATTTCATGGCCCGGGAACAGGCGCTCGCTCTCAACCTTTGAACGGGTGTTCTCCGTCACCGTGCCAGCGTAATCGCTTGTAGTCGAAGCCGAACTCCAGCGTCGGCTTGACGATCGCGAAGAACGGCGAGAGGTCGAAATCCCTGGGCGTGTAGAGCGAATGATGGCGGATATGCAGGATCTCTTCGCGTGAATAGGTCGAGGTCGCGGACGCGCGTCCGGGCGCCCGTGTAACCTCGGGCAGGATCGGATAGCGGATCTGCTCGAAGGCGGCCGCAATCAGCGTCGAGCAGATCGCCCGCGTCGGATCGCCGGAACCGAAGGCCAGCAGCCGCCGCCGCCAGCGCACCGGAACCGGCGGTGTCGGCAGGAAGTAGCGCAGCATGTCCAGAATGTTCTTCAGGTCGTATTTCAACCCGAGCCTCGAGATCATGAAGCCGACGAGGGCCGTGCGATCATCCGGCGTCAGCGCGATCGGCCGGCAGATGCGGGTGTTGAACGAGGCGTATTTCTTCAACGGCACGGCGACGCAGCCCTCGCCGATGTTCACTTCGATCAGCTGCGGCCGCTCGATGACCGGCAATGTCGCCTGATCGAGCGTCAGCGGCATCTGGTCGCCGGCAAAGAAGGCGGCATGCGACCAGGTCGATTGCGTCAGGTACTTGATCGCCGCCGAAACCTTCTGGTTGCCCTCGATCAAGAGAATGTCGCCCGGGCGCAGCGTGCGCGCCAGCGTTTCCTGATCGGATGGCGTGTAGGGTTCGTAGCCGGATGTCTGCGCCTGCAGGCGCGCGGCGAGCCTGGCGCCGAGACGATCCAACACTGTGTCTTTGCTTTCGGAAAGCGGATAGATGGTCCTCATCGAGGCGATCGCTCCGGGGAAGGGAATGAGATTCGCGGGTGGCCGGCATGGTGGCCGAGCCGCGACACTCTGTCGAGAGATTGTCGCATGATTGCATGGCTTTGGCCTTGACGGTGGCATCTCAGATTTCTATTTTAGAATTATTCTAAAGAAGGTTTCCTCCCGATGTTTTCCCGTCTCTTCTCCCGTTCCAAGCGCCCGTTTTTGTCCCTGAGCGAACAGGAAATCCTGGCGCTCGCGATCTCCTCCGAAGAGGACGACGGGCGCATTTATCTCGCCTATGCCGATGCGCTTCGGGCGCAATACCCCCACTCGGCAAAAGTGTTCGAGGAGATGGCGGAGGAGGAAAGTCACCACAGGCAATGGTTGATCGATCTGCACGTCCAGCGTTTCGGCAACCGTATCCCGCTGATCCGGCGCGAGCATGTGCGCGACTTCCCCGAGCGCAAGCCCGACTGGCTGATTGCCGAAATGCCGATCGAAAAGGCGCGCGAGGAAGCCGAAGCGATGGAGGAGGCGGCGCACCGCTTCTATGTCGAGGCCGCCGCCAGAACCCAGGATGCCGCCACCCGCAAACTGCTCGGCGATCTCGCGATCGCCGAAAAATCGCATGAATCGCTCGCCCGTCGGCTTGGCGAACAGCACACGCCCGAAGACGTGCGCGCCGAGGAGGACCAGACCGCGCGCCGCCAGTTCATCCTCACTTACGTTCAGCCCGGTCTCGCTGGCCTGATGGACGGTTCGGTGTCGACGCTGGCCCCGATCTTTGCCGCCGCCTTCGCCACCCAGGACACCTGGCAGACCTTCCTCGTCGGTCTCTCGGCCTCCGTCGGTGCCGGTATTTCCATGGGCTTCACCGAAGCTGCCCATGATGACGGCAAGCTTTCTGGCCGCGGCTCGCCGATCAAGCGCGGCCTGGCGTCCGGTATCATGACCGCGCTTGGCGGTCTCGGTCATGCGCTGCCCTATCTGATCCCGCATTTCTGGACGGCGACCGCGACGGCGGCCGTGATCGTCTTCGTCGAGCTTTGGGCGATCGCGTTCATCCAGAACCGCTACATGGAAACGCCGTTCCTCAGGGCCGCCTTCCAGGTGGTGCTCGGCGGCGGCCTGGTGCTGGCGGCCGGCATCCTGATCGGCAACGCCTGACGGGGGAGCGCAGATACGAAAAAGGGCCGGTTCGACCGGCCCTTTTTTTGAAACTCTTCGTGTTGCCTTGAAGTCAGTTGCCGACCGAGCCGACGAGGACTTCCGCGCCGTTCTGGATGGTGACCCAGCGGCCGCTGTGGTTGGACGCCTGGCGCTTCAGGTAGCGGTAGGGCGTATGGGTCCAGAGCTTGACGCCGTTTTCGAGGTTGTCGAGGATGAAGTCGCCCTGCGCGGTGCGCACGGTCAGAACCGCATGGCCTTCGCCGTCGGGCTTGCGCACCACGGTGATCAACAGGTCGCTTGCCGAGAAGCCCTTGCTCATCAGGCGCTTGCGCTTTTCGAGTACGAAGTCTTCGCAGTCGCCGGCGCCGTCCGGATAGGACCAGACTTCGTCCCGGCCGTGCAGTTCCAGGTCGGTCATCGGCGTGATCTCGCGGTTGACGGTCGCGTTCACCTGCCGGATCGTTGCCCAGCCCCGTTCGGTCACGCGTGCAGCGACGGTTCCCTTGGAGCGTACGTTGCACTCGCTCTTGTACTTCTGGCAGAATTCGTAGTGGCCGATCGGCTGCGAGGTCGCCGAGCCAGTTTGCATCCAGGGAGACGATCCCGCCTGTGCGGGGATTGCCGTGTTTGCTGAAATGAAAAGTGCGCAGAACGCCGCGATACTTCCCTTAACTCCAGTCCAAGACGCCATACAAGTCCCCTGCGGCGCGGTATGCCGGACGCTCTTTGTCCGGACGCATTCGCGCAATCCTGAGTTGAGGGCAGCTTGTTTAGGTTCGTCCCCGGCGCTGCTCTAATCGTTAATAAAGAGTTAATAACGTCGGGACTGCAGAGTCAATCTCCGGAATCGGGGCATCGGAGTTTATGGTTAAAACCGGAACTGGACGCACGCGAACCGTTGCGCCGCAGGGGATCTGCGGCGCAGGAGCGGTTTTGTCCTTGGGTTCCGGTCGAAAGGAAGGGATATTCCGGCGACGGCTCAGGCGAGCATCGTGCCGATTGCCTGTTTCATTTTAGCAATGTCTTCTTCGCGCGAGAGGCGATGATCGCCATCGCGAATGAGCGTCATCACGACGTCGTCGGCGGGCAGGTGCTCCATCAGCCGCAGGGCGTGGGTATAGGGCACGTCGGGGTCGCGCATGCCCTGCAGGATGTGCACCGGGCAGCCGGTCGAGATCGTGCCGTCGAGCACCCGGTTCTTTCGCCCGTCTTCGATCAGCGCGCGGGTAAAGATGTTCGGTTCGGGGCTATATTCGGAAGGCTCTTCGAAATAGCCGCGTTCGGAGAGCGAGGCCCGCTCCGCATCCGTCAGGTTGGGTTCGATCAGTTCGGCGGTAAAGTCGGGTGCCGGCGCGATCAGCACGAGGCCGGCGACCCGGTTTCCGTCGCCCCGACGCCGGAGTTCCTGGATGACCCGCAAGGCAATCCAGCAGCCCATCGACGAGCCGATCAGCACCACGCGTCCGGGTGTGGCCTGGTCGATGACGGCGAGGCTTTCTTCGAGCCACCGCGAGATCGTGCCGTCGGCGAAGGCACCGCCGGAGGCGCCATGGCCGGAATAATCGAAGCGCACGCAGTCAGCGCCTCGCTCCATCGCATAGCGCTCGACCTCGGCCGCCTTGGTGCCGGTCATGTCCGAACGGTAGCCGCCGAGCCAGACCAGCGTCGGCTGCCCGTCCGTCGGCTTGTCGGCATGCCGCACGCGCATTGCGATCCTGCGTCCGGCCTCCGCTGCGCCGACCTCGATGAAGCTGATTTCCGTCTCGGCTGGCGTGTTCTGCATGCAAATTCTCTCCAAAGGCCGGTTTCGTTGGCGATTTTCCTTCTAAAACAGATTCGTCTTGCTATCGACAGGTGGTGATTTTCCTTGCAAGCCGTGCTATTGACTCTCCCGTCGCAATTCACACATAGCCGTCGGTGACAGATTCAGGCGCTTCGTTTGGGATCGCGCCGGCGAACGAATTAAACAACATTTTTCGAAATAGCTCGAGGAGAGTACGACCATTCGCAGACCGTTCAAAGCGGACGCCCCCGTCAAGGAGGGGCCGCGCTCAAACAAGGAAATCCGGGTGCCCCGGGTTCAGCTTATCGACGCCGAAGGCCAGAACATCGGCGCCGTTCCGATCGATCAGGCGCTCCGCATGGCGGAGGAAGCCGGTCTTGATCTGGTAGAAATCGCACCGAACTCCGAACCGCCGGTGTGCAAGATCCTGGATCTGGGCAAGCTGAAATACGCCAACCAGAAGAAGGCGGCTGAAGCGCGCAAGAAGCAGAAGATCGTCGAAATCAAAGAAATCAAGATGCGCCCGAACATCGACACGCATGACTATGACGTGAAGATGAAGGCAATGAACCGGTTCTTCGAGGACGGCGACAAGGTCAAGGTCACGCTGAAGTTCCGCGGCCGCGAAATGGCGCACCAGGAACTGGGCATGAAGCTTCTGCTGCAGGTCAAGGACGACACCCAGGCGATCGCCAAGGTGGAAGCCGAGCCGAAGCTCGAAGGCCGTCAGATGATGATGGTTCTCGCGCCGCGCTAAGCGCTGCCGCCCATCCGTCGAAATGACGAAAGCCGCCTCCGGGCGGCTTTTTTCGTTGCGCGATCCTTCCGGCTTTGCTGACAGAATGCTGACAGTCGCCCTCAGCGAGCTGTCAGGCATCCCGTGCCATTCTCTCCGCATCAAATCGGGAGAAGGAGCCGAGATCATGAATTCAGTGCTGCGAAAGGCCTTGCTCGTTTCTACGGTCGGTATCTGCGGCCTCGTATCGGCGCCGATCGGCGCCTCGCTCGTTGCCACTGGTCCGTCGCATCCTTTCTCGACCATGGCGTTCGCCGACGATGACGACAACGATAACGACGACCGCGGTGGTGGCGATGACGACCGCGACGACGATCGGGGCCATGATCGCGACGACGACGATGACGATGATCGCGGTCCCGGTCATCGTGACGATGACGATGATGACGACCGCTTTGACGACATTGACGACGACTTCGACGATGCCCGGGATGATCATGAGATTGAGCTACGGGTGACCGATGAAAATCTCCGCGGCCTGCGCAATGGCTCGCTGGTTGCCGTCGACAATCTCGGCCGGGTGCTCGAGGTCGAGGTGGAATACGAACGCGGCGTTCGCGTCGTGACGGTCGAGCCGCACGACAGCGATATCCGCCGCAATCCGGGACCGATCGGCAGCGTCTCCATCCGTCCGGCATTCTGATCCGGTCACGATTTGCCCGGCGCATTAGCCCCACACCATGCGCCGGAGCAATGGTCGGCCGTCACCAGCCCGCCCGGCGGTCCGACCCGGCAAGCGCATGCCCCCTGTGCCCGAGACGGCATTGGGGGCATGCGCGTCGCTGGCGTTCTCGCCAAGGCTGGCATAGGCTCGCCCCGAACGATGTCCGCGGCGTCGCGGTAGAGAAACCACTTGGCGGGCGCATCCGCCAACGCATTTGGAAGGAACCGAAGCTGAGGAGCAGTTGCGACAGGATGAAGCCATGGCGATGACACGACGAGACCTGATCGCGCTCTTCTGCTGCTCGCTCCTGCTTTCGCTCGCGCCGCAGCCTGGCGGCATCGCGGCCCTGGCCAAGGATGACGACGATGATGATGACGGCGGCTCGCATGGCGGCGGCGGTCACGGCAACGACGATGATGGCGATGATGATGACGACGACGAAGACGATGATGACGACGAAGACCTCGGGGCGGATGGCGCCGGCGGTGCCCGGCGGAGCGATCAGGAGCGGGCGCGCGACGGCGTCGAAAAGGGCGACATCCTGCCGCTGAAGGAGGTTCTTCGCCTGGTCGACGAAGACAGATACGGCCGGGTCATCGCGGTCGATCTCAAGCGATCCGGCGGCAGCGAGATCTACCGGCTCCGCACCCGCGACCGGCAGGGCACGATCCGCAACCTGCGCATCAATGCTCGAACCGGCAAGTTCGTGAACATTTTCGGGTTCTAGAGGAGCGTCATGCGGATTCTTCTGGCGGAGGACGATCCCAATATTGCAGCCCATGTGGCAAGCCGGCTGGAGGCCGAAGGTTATGGCGTCGATACGCTTTCCCATGGCCCGGATGTCTGGGAGCAGGGAGAGAGCGGCAACTACGCCCTGGTCATCCTCGATCTCGGCCTGCCGGGCATGGACGGGCTGTCGATCCTGAAGCGCTGGCGGCAGGCGGGGCTGGAGACGCCGGTTCTGGTGCTGACGGCGCGCGGCTCCTGGATGGAGCGCGTCGACGGTTTCGATGCCGGGGCGGACGATTATCTGCCGAAACCCTTCCGCGCCGAGGAGCTCCTGGCGCGGCTGCGCGCGCTCCTTCGGCGCGCCGGTCCGCGTGTGACATCGGTGCGTGCTGCCGGGCGCTTTACCCTCGACGAGGCAGGGCGCCGGGTGACCTTCGACGGGCAGCCGCTCGACCTCAGCCCGCTCGAATACCGCATGCTCGCCCTGTTCGTGGAGCGCAAGGGCCAGGTTGTCACGCCGCTCGAGCTGGCAAGCCACGTGCAGGGCCGCGACGACGATGCCGCCAAGAATGCGGTGGAAGCGATGATTGCCCGCCTGCGCAAGAAGACAGAGAGCGGCGCGATCGAAACGCGGCGCGGGTTTGGCTATGTGCTGCCGGATGTTGGCGCATGATCCGCTCGTTGCGGCTGAGGCTGGCAATCGGCGCATCAGTCGCCATCTGCCTGGTTCTGCTGGTGGTCTGGCTGTCTTTAAGCCGGCTTTTCACCGATTATGTTGCCGGACGCTACCGCGCCGAAATGGCAACGCTCGTCGATACCGTTGCCGCCCAGGTGCGGGTGCGCAACGGTGAATTGGTGCTGCCGCGCGCGCCGGCCGATCCACGCCTGAGCCTGCCGGCCGGCGGCCGCTACTGGCAGCTCGACCGCGACGGCGGCACGCCGCTGCGTTCACGCTCCCTCTGGGACACGGTGATCGATGCCGATCGCCCGTCGGCGCCGCACCACCTGGGCTTCCTCGAAGCGGAGGGGCCCGACGGTGCGCCGATCCTCGTCTACCGCCAGGCCCTGACGCTCGGCGAGGGTGCGGATGCCAAGCGGTTCGCCGTCGCCGCCGGTTTTGCGCGCGGCGAACTCGATGATGCGCTTTCCGCTTTTCACGGTCGCATACGGCTAATGTTGCTGGCGACGGCGGCCGTGCTTGCCGGCGCCGCATTTCTACAGGGTGCGCTCGGCCTTCTGCCGCTGGCGCGGCTGCGGGAGCGGGCCGCTCGCGTCCGCTCCGGCGAGGAGAAGGACTTTGGTCTGGCCGGCCCGAGCGAAGTGCAGCCGCTCGTCAGCGAAATCAATCTTCTGCTTGCGGAGCGCGCGACGGCGTTGGCGCAGGCTCGGGCGCGCGCCAGCGATCTTGCCCACGGGCTGAAGACGCCGCTGACCGTGCTGGCTCAACTTGCCGAAGGCCTGCCGAAACAGCAGCGCGACATCGCCCTCGAACAGGTCGACCTCGTGCGCCAGCGCGCCGACCGCCAGCTTCAGGCGGCCCGCATGGGCGTCGAGCGCATGGCAACGACCTCGATCGCCGACCTCGGCAACAAGCTGGTCAGCGTCTTGCGTCCCGTGACCGCCGAGCGCGACGTTGCCTGGGAGGTCGACATCGATCCGTCGATTTCGATCGACGTCGATCCGGCCGACCTTGCCGAGTGTCTCGGCAACCTGCTCGACAATGCCGCCAAATGGGCGCGGGCGCGCATCCGGCTTTCGGCGGGGATGATCGACGGGCGCGTTCGGATCGCCGTCGGTGACGATGGGCCGGGCATTGCGAAGGGCGATCGCGCGCAGGCGATGCGCCGCGGGAGCCACAGTGCCAATGCAGCACCGGGCCACGCTTCCGGCAATGGCCTCGGACTGGCGATCAGCGCCGATATAGCGAAGGCCTATGGCGCGGCCATGTCGCTCGGGCAATCGGCGTTGGGTGGTCTTGAGGTCGCGCTGATCTTCGACGTCGCCGGCGGCAGCCGCCGCCCGCGTGATCCGGCCTGAGGCGCAATGCGCCGTCGCAAATTGGCGGAATGTGCCGGCGCTGAAGGCATCGGATCGCCGCTTGCAGCCCGCGTCTTCGATTCCCCAGTTGCGCTTTTCGGGATGTGCGGTTATAAGCCCCCGTCCGAACGGTCCGGCAGGGCATGCCGTGGCCGTTCTTAACGCTGGAAATGGACCTCGTCTGTCCGTTTCGATTCTTAAGAACAATGGAGTAGCAAAATGCCCAAGATGAAGACGAAATCGTCTGCCAAGAAGCGGTTCAAGATCACCGCCACCGGCAAGGTTCGTGCTGCAGCTGCTGGCAAGCGCCACGGCATGATCAAGCGTACCAATAAGTTCATCCGCGACGCGCGTGGAACGATGATCCTCGCTGAGCCCGATGGCAAGAAGGTCGTCAAGAACTACCTGCCGAACGGTCTCTAAGACTTTCAGGCATATTGGACACGTTAAGGAGATCATGACATGGCACGTGTAAAACGCGGCGTAACCGCCCACGCCAAGCACAAGAAGACGCTGAAGGCAGCCAAGGGCTTCTACGGCCGTCGCAAGAACACCATCCGCGCCGCCAAGGCAGCGGTTGACCGTTCGAAGCAGTACGCTTACCGCGACCGCAAGGTTAACAAGCGCAACTTCCGCGCTCTCTGGATCCAGCGTATCAACGCTGCCGTCCGCGAATTCGGCCTGACCTACGGCCGCTTCATCGACGGCCTGAACAAGGCTGGCATCGAAGTCGACCGCAAGGTTCTGTCCGACATGGCTATCCATGAGCCGGCAGCATTCGGCGCCCTCGTCGAAGCTTCCAAGAAGGCGCTCGCCTACCTCAAGGAAGCCGGTACGGAAAACGAATTTGAAAGCGCTGTTCGTTAAGCCAGCGTTTTCCCAAAATCGTTTTTGAAATTAGTTGGGAAACCCGCGCTGGCAGGGCTGGCGCGGGTTTTTCTTGTTTTACGGGACGAAAGTGTACCACGATCGAAGGGGACCATGCGCGGTCCCGGAGCTTGATGACGACGATATGACGTCTCTGCTGGCAGCGCTTGCAGCCGGCCGGGAGCGCGTTGAGCGCTGCGAGCTCAAGGATCGTATGGTCTGGATCAAGCGCTACTGCCGCCAGGGCCCCCGTCTTTGGCTGCGCACGCAAGCCTTCATCGCCCGGATCTGTGGCCTTCCCGTGCTGCTGCCTTCCCCGCTTCTCGACATCGAGGGCATGATCGAGCGCGAAGTTCGCCAGATCGCGACCTTCTCCGAGGCCGGTTTCATGACGCCCGAGGTCATCTATCGCGGACCGAAGGTGCTGGTTCTCTCCCATCTCGGCCTGCCGGTCAGCAAGCATATGGGGCCGCTGCGCGACAGTGACGCCGACGCCCACGATCAGCTGCTGGTGCGCTGTGCTGCGGAACTCGGGCGCCTGCACCGCGCCGGCCTTTGCCACGGACGCCCGCATCCGCGCGATTTCATCATCGACAACGGCGAATTCGGCTTCCTCGATTTCGAGGAGGTGCCTGCGAGCGTCATGCCGCTGGCGACCGCCCAGGCGCGCGACCTCTGGCTCCTGTTTTTGCAGGTAGCGAGCCGGGCCGTTTTGCCGGAGACCCCGGCTGTGGCCTTTGCCGCCTGGAAGTCCGCCGCTCCGGCGGAAGCCAGCAGGGCGCTCACCGAAATCATGCCGCTCTTCATCCGCTTGCTGCCGCTGGCGCGCTTCCTCCTGCGCTTCCGCAAGGGCAACGATATCATCCGTTTCATCGCTGCGACGGACTATCTGGCGGGTGCGACGCAATCACATTCTTGAAGACAAGAACCGATATAGAACCGAACCCATTCCCGCATCGAGGCAGGACAGAATGAGCGAACTGGAAACACTGGAACGGACACTCCTGGCGGACATCGACGCCGCCGGCGACGAAGGATCGATCGAGGCGGTGCGCGTCAACGCACTCGGCAAGAAGGGCTCGATCTCCGAGCTGCTGAAGACGCTCGGCACCATGACGCCCGAGGAGCGCCAGACCCGCGGCGCGCAGATCAACGCGCTGAAGAACACGGTCGCCGAAGCGATCGCCGCTCGCAAGTCGGCGCTCAAGGACCAGGCGATCGCCGAGCGCCTGGCGCGCGAGACCGTCGACATCAGCCTGCCGGTGCGCTCGTCGCCGGCCGAGCGTGGCCGCATTCACCCGATCAGCCAGATCGTCGACGAGATCACCGCGATCTTCGGCGACATGGGCTTCTCGATCGCCGAAGGGCCGGACATCGAAACCGACTACTACAACTTCACGGCGCTGAATTTCCCCGAGGGCCATCCGGCTCGCGAGATGCACGACACCTTCTTCTTCAATCCGGATGAAAACGGTGAGCGCAAGGTGCTGCGCACGCACACCTCGCCGGTGCAGATCCGCACCATGGAAGCGCAGAAGCCGCCGATCCGCATCATCATTCCCGGCAAGACCTACCGGCAGGATTCCGACGCGACCCATTCGCCGATGTTCCATCAGGTCGAAGGCCTGGTGATCGACAAGGCGGCGAATGTCGCCAACATGCGCTGGGTGCTGGAAGAATTCTGCAAGGCCTTCTTCGAGGTCGACCAGGTGACGATGCGCTTCCGCCCGTCGTTCTTCCCCTTCACCGAGCCGTCTTTCGAGGTCGATATCCAGTGCGACCGCTCCGGCCCGATCGTCAAGTTCGGCGAAGGCACCGACTGGATGGAGATCCTCGGCTGCGGCATGGTGCACCCGAACGTGCTGCGCTCCGGCGGGCTCGACCCGGACGAGTACCAGGGTTTCGCTTGGGGCATGGGCCTCGATCGCATCGCGATGCTGAAATACGGCATGCCGGACCTGCGTGACTTTTTCAACGCCGACGTCCGCTGGATGACCCACTATGGCTTCCGCCCGCTGGACATGCCGACGCTGTTCGGCGGTCTCTCGGCCTGATCGCGCGCAGTTGACCGGAGCGGGCGCGCTCACACTGTTCGCGCCTCCGCTCGTTCTTTTTGTTTTGCCGCATTTGTGCGACGCCAGGTGATGCCACCTGGCTGCAAAATGCTCCTAGGACACAGGTGAAATCATGAAATTCACGCTTTCCTGGCTCAAGGACCACCTTGAAACCGACGCTTCGCTGGAAGAGATCTGCGCGCGCCTGACGATGATCGGGCTCGAAGTGGAAGACGTCGACGACAAGGCCGCCTTCAAGCCCTTCGTCATCGCCAAGGTCGTTTCGGCCGAGCAGCATCCGAACGCCGACAAGCTGCGCGTGCTGATGGTCGACACCGGCGCCGGCGCTCCGATCCAGGTCGTCTGCGGCGCACCGAATGCGCGCGCCGGCCTCGTCGGCGCTTTTGCGGCCCCCGGCACCTACGTGCCCGGCATCGACGTGACGCTCGCCGTCGGCACCATCCGTGGCGTCGAAAGCCGCGGCATGATGTGCTCGGAAAAGGAACTGCAGATCTCCGAGGATCACAACGGCATCATCGACCTTCCCGCCGATGCGCCCGTCGGCACGAGCTATGCCACTTACGCCGGCCTCGACGATCCGATGATCGAGATCAACCTGACGCCGAACCGGCCGGACTGCACCAGCGTCTACGGCATTGCCCGTGACCTCGCCGCTTCCGGCCTTGGCACCTTGAAGGCGCGTAACGCGCCGACCTTCAAGGTGGACGGCGACACGCCCGCCAAGCTGACGCTCGACCTCGGCGAAGACAAGCATCTCTGCCCGGGCTTCTCGCTGCGCCTGGTGCGCGGCGTCAAGAACGGCCCGTCGCCGAAGTGGATGCAGCAGCGTCTGCTCGCCATCGGCCTGCGCCCGATCAACGCGCTGGTCGACATCACCAACTACATGACCTTCGACCAGGGTCGCCCGATGCACGTCTTCGACGCCGCCAAGGTCAAGGGCAACCTGACGGTCCGCCGCGCCAAGGACGGCGAGACGGTGCTTGCGCTCGACCAGCGCGAATACAAGCTCGGCCCCAACAACGTGGTTATCGCCGACGAAAAGGCGATCGAGTCGATCGGCGGCGTCATGGGCGGCGAGCATTCCGGCTGCGACGAGAACACCACCGACGTTTTGATCGAGTCGGCGCTCTGGGATCCGATGAACATCGCCAAGACCGGCCGCACGCTCGGCATCATCACCGATGCGCGCTACCGCTTCGAACGTGGCGTTGACCCGGAATACATGGTGCCCGGTCTCGAGCGCACCACCGAGCTGGTGCTCGAACTCTGCGGCGGCACGGCGGCCAAGGCGGAAGTGGTCGGTTATGCCGGCTACAGCCCGAAGATCGTCGACTTCCCGGTTTCCGAAGTGAAGCGCCTGACGGGCCTGGAAGTCTCCTCCGAGGAGAGCGTCTCGATCCTGAAGAAGCTCGGCTTCGGCGTCGAAGGTTCCGGCGATCGCTTCAAGGTCTCCGTTCCGTCCTGGCGCCCCGATGTCGACGGCAAGGCCGATCTCGTCGAAGAGGTCATGCGTATTCACGGCGTCGACAACATTGTTGCCGCCCCGCTGCCGAGCCATGGCACCGTCAACGGCAAGATCCTGACGACGCTGCAGATCCGCACCCGCCTTGCCAAGCGCGCGCTTGCAAGCCGCGGCATGCTCGAAGCGGTCACCTGGTCGTTCATCTCCGAGGAACAGGCCAAGCTCTTTGGTGGTGGCTCGGCTGCCCTGAAGCTCGCGAACCCGATTGCCTCCGACATGTCGGACATGCGTCCGTCGCTGCTGCCAGGCCTCTTGACCGCCGCCCAGCGCAATGCCGACAAGGGTTTCGGCGACGTCGCAATCTTCGAAGTCTCCGGTACCTATGAAGGCGATACGGCGGACGCGCAGCGCCGCGTTGCCGGCGGTATTCGTCGTGGTACCGCGTCCTTGAATGGCGCCGGCCGCCTCTGGTCGAACGCCGCCAAGGGCGGCGGCAAGCCGGTCGATGTCTTCGACGCCAAGGCCGACGCCATTGCGGTGCTCGAAGCCTGCGGCGTGCCGATGGGCAACGTCCAGTTCGAGCCGGGCGGTCCCGCCTGGTACCATCCGGGCCGCTCCGGCACGATCAAGCTCGGCCCGAAGATCGTTCTCGGCACTTTCGGCGAGTTCCATCCGAAGACGCTCGAAGCGCTCGACGTCTCGGGTGCGCTTGCAGGCTTCGAGATCTATGTCGACGCCATGCCCGAGCCAAAGAAGAAGGCGACCCGCACCAAGCCGGCGCTCGACCTCTCGCCGTTCCAGGCGGTCAAGCGCGACTTCGCCTTCGTCGTCGACAAGACGGTGGAAGCCGGCGCCATCCTGCGCGCCGCTTCCGGTGCCGACCGCAAGCTGGTCACCGGCGTCAGCGTCTTCGACGTCTTCGAGGGCGCCTCGCTCGGCGAAGGCAAGAAGTCGATCGCCATCGAGGTGACCATCCAGCCGGTCGAACGCACGCTCACCGACGAGGATTTCGAGGCGCTCACCGCCAAGATCGTCGCCAATGTGACGAAGACGACTGGCGGCGTTCTGCGCGCCTGACCCGATCGATACGACTGAACGAAAAAGGCCGCTGCACCGCAGCGGCCTTTTTGTTGAACCCTATTGCGCGCGCTGCATCAGCTCGATGCGGTTGCCGAAGGGGTCGTTGACATAACATCTGCGGTAGCCGGCAAGCGGTTCGTCCTTGGCGATCGTCACGCCGCCGGCTTCGAGCCTGAGGATCAGGCGTTCGAGACCGTCGACCAGGAAGGCCGGATGGGCCTTGCGCGCCGGCACGAAATCCCGGTCGATGCCGAGATGCAGGCGGATGTTGCCCTGCTCGAACCAGCAACCACCACGGCCAAGCAGGTTGGCCGGCTTGGCGATCTCCGTCAGCCCGAGCAGCCCACCGTAAAAGCCGCGCGCCAAGTCTTCGCCGCCCTCCGGTATCGCAAGCTGTACATGCTCGATGGCAAGCAGCCGGCCGGTCGACGTGGCCTCGGGTCCGCCGTCCGTCATTGCGCGTGCAGGTGATAGATCTTGTTGACGATCAGCCAGCGGCCATCAATTTTCACCAGTGACAGATAGTCGGTAAAACGCTCGCCGGCAAAGCTGTCTATGACCTTCACCGTGGCGGCGTCGCCGGTAATGTCGATCATCTGCACGTCCATTTCCGGCTGTGTTCCGGGCGGCGCCGCGCCGGTGTCGAGGATCGCCTTGATGAAGCCGTCACGCGTCATCCATTCGAGTGCGCCCTGGTAGTTGCCGATGATCGCAGCATCCGGATGGAACGCCTTGCGCAGCGCCCCCTCGTTCGCAAATGCCATGCCGTCGACATAGAGGTGCACCACTGCACTGATCGCCTGTTCGTCGGACATCCCCGCTCCTCCTGACCTTTTGACCGTCGATCGAGAGGTAGGGCACCCGGCGGGAATTTCGATGGGTGATCTCCTCGCGCCGGTGGCGCGAGGAGAAGGTGTCAACGGTTGGTGAGCGCCAGCGACGCATCCGTGTAGCGCTTTCCGGCGACTAGGGCCGGGGAGAGTGCGTCGGCGAGCCGGCTCGATTCTTCGGCCGTGAGCGTGATGTCCGCAGCGGCGGCGTTCTGTTCCAGATGGTCGAGCTTGCGTGCGCCGGGGATCGGCACGATGAAGTCGCCCTGATTGATGACCCAGGCGAGCGCCAGCTGGGCGGCGGTCACGCCCTTCTCCTCGGCCAGCGCCTGCAGCGTCTCGACCAGTCGGACGTTGGCGTCGAAATTCTCTGCCTGGAACCGCGGCAGCGAGCGGCGAAAATCGTCGGCTTCCAGATCCTCGGCTTTGCGGATCGCGCCGGTCAGCATGCCGCGTCCAAGCGGGCTGTAGGGTACGAAACCGATGCCGAGCTCGCGGCAGGTGGCAAGCACGTCCTCTTCCGGATCGCGCGTCCACAGCGAATACTCGCTCTGCACAGCGGCGATCGGATGAACCCTGTGGGCGCGGCGGATGGTGGCGGCACTCGCTTCCGAAAGTCCGAGCGCGCGCACCTTGCCCTCTCGCACCAGCTCGGCCATGGCGCCGACGGTGTCTTCGATCGGCACCTCAGGGTCGACGCGGTGCTGGTAGTAGAGATCGATGACATCGGTGCCGAGCCGCTTGAGTGAGGCTTCCGCCACCGCCTTCGCCTGCTCCGGCCGGCCGTCGACGCCCCTGATCGCCTGAACGCTCGGTACGCCGGTCTCGATGCGGAAACCGAACTTGGTGGCGATGACCACCTTGTCGCGCACCGGTCCGAGCGCCTTGCCGACGAGCTTTTCGTTCTCGAACGGGCCGTAGACTTCGGCCGTGTCGAAGAAGGTGACGCCGAGATCGACCGCGCGCTGCAGCGTGCGGATCGATTCCGCTTCGTCCGCAGCGCCATAGGCGAAGCTCATGCCCATGCATCCAAGGCCGATGGTGGAGACGGTAAGGTCACTTCCGAGTTTGCGGGTTTTCATGTCGTGTCCTTTATGGCTGCCATACGCCGGAGCTAGCGCGTTGGGAGCGCACGTCTATCGTCCGAGGCATGAAATGGTGGGTGGTCACCGCCGCCTACGCCCTCTTGTGGCGGCGCGACGGGTTCCTCTGCGTCATCGCCAGACGAGCTCCTCGCTTCGTCCTGACGCTGGCGACATGTGAAGAATAGGGCTCGATGGCGCGGTTGAAAATCACTGTCAATTCTCACGGGCTGTTCTATTACTTCGATCAATGAACAGAACACAGCTCTCCCAACTCGCGGTATTGGCCGCCGTCGCCGCCCATGGCAGCTTTCGTGGCGCCGCCCGGGAACTGGGCGTCGCACCTTCGGCCGTCAGCCACGCCGTCGGCAGCCTTGAGGCGAGCCTCGGCATTCGCCTGCTGGCGCGTACCACCCGCAGCGTCGCGCCGACGGAGGAGGGGCGCCGGCTGCTCGAACGGTTGGCACCGGCGCTCGACGAGATCGCTCATGCGCTGGAAGCGGCGTCGGATGCCCGCGAGCGTCCCGCCGGCAACCTGCGCATCACTGCACCGCGTTTCGCTGCCGATCTGATCCTTGCGCCGCGCCTGGGCGCCTTCCTCGACCGCTATCCCGAGATTGTGCTCGAAATCGCCAACGAGGACGGCTTCACCGATATCGTCCAAGAAGGTTTCGATGCCGGCATCAGGCTCGGCGAGAGCCTGGAGGCCGACATGATCGCGGTGAAGGTCGGGCCGGAGCTCGAAAGCGCCGTCGTCGCGTCGCCCGAATACTTCCAACGCTACGGCCGGCCGCAGCATCCGCGCGACCTCGCGCAGCATCGCTGCATCCGCCGGCGCTTCTCCAACGGCACGCTTTATCGCTGGGAGTTCGAGAAGGATGGCGAGGAACTGACGGTGTCGGTCGAGGGACCGCTGATCCTTGGCGAAGACCGACCGATCATCAAGGCGACAATGGGCGGCGCCGGCCTTGCCTATCTTTTCCTGTCGCGCGTCGAGACCGCGATTGCCGAAGGCAAGCTGGAGCGCGTCATGGCGGACTGGTGCGCACCCTATGCCGGTCCCTATCTCTACTATCCGAGCCGCCGGCAGATGCGGCCGGCACTGCGCGCCTTCATCGATTTCTTCCGGCACAGCGGATAGCCACGGCGCGAAATCGGGTGGCGCGACAGGCCTGGATCTGGAATGCCATTGGTTTCATGTCTTGATGAGAGGAAGGTCCATGAAGAAGCCCGGTTCGATGAAGGGCCTTGAAGAACTCGGCCGGGTGCGGCTTTCCCGAAACTTCTTCTTCCGCGATTTCCTGCATTCGGAGATCGCCGATTTCTACCGCATCCCGAACATTCCCGATGATCCGGATCTGGCGATCGAGGCCGGTCGTCGTCTCTGCGAAGAGTTGCTGGAGCCGCTGGAGGCGACCTTCGGTCGTCTCGTCATCCGCTCCGGCTACCGCAACCGCGCCGTCAACGGCTTCGGCAATGCCAACGGGCTGAACTGCTCGACCAATGCAGCCTCGGCCGCAGATCACATCTGGGACATGCGCGATGCCGACGGATGCATCGGCGCCACCGCCTGTATCGTCATCCCCTGGGTCTGGGACCGGCGCGGCGAGATCGGCGGCTGGCAGTCGATCGCCTGGTGGATCCACGACCATTTGCCTTACGCCTCGCTCTGTTTCTTCCCGAAGCTCTGGGCTTTCAACATCCAATGGCACGAGCGGCCGGCGCGCCGGATCATGAGTTTCGTCGAGCCGCGCGGTGTCTTGACCAAGGCCGGTATGGCGAACCAGGGAGGCCGCCATGCCGAGGCCTATGCCGGGTTTCCGGACTTGAGGACCGCCCCGATATTGACCTTATAGCGCACATGCTCGTCGGTGCGGGAGTAGCGGTCATAGAGCCGCCGCGCCGTTGCATTGTCGGCCTCGGTGTACCAGTAGAGCCGATCCCAGCCCTTCTCCTGACAATGCGCAATGAGATCGTCGATCATCGCCCGCGCCACGCCTTGGCCGCGCGCTGCAGGATCGACATAGAGATCCTCGATATAGCAGATCGGCTGGCGGAAGAAGGTGGCGAGCTGCTCCTGGCAGATCGCAAAGCCGACCACCTGCCCGTCGAGGATCGCCAGCCGCGCAAAGAGCGGCGCGGCGGGATCGATCAACCGCTTCCAGGTGCCGTCGATGATGTCTTCGGCGAGTTCGCTGCCGGAAAAGGCGACATAGCCGGCCCAGAGGCGACGCCAGTCCGCCTCGTCGCCGCCTGTCGCGGCGCGTATCGTCAATGCCATTGTGTTGTTTTTGCTCCCGTCATTCACCGACGTCGTTGAGTTTTCGCACCGCCTCGTCCGACAACTTGAGTTCGGCGGACCGAATGAGGCTCTGCAATTGCGCAAGACTGGTGGCGCTGGCGATGGGGGCCGTGACGCCCTTGCGCGTGCGGATCCAGGCAAGGGCGATTTCCGCCTGGGTCGCTCCGGTGTCGGCCGAGATGTCGTCGAGCACGCCGAGGATGCGCATGCCGCGTCCGTCGAGATATTTCTCGACGCCGCTGCCGCGCACCGAGCCTTCGAGGTCCTTGTGGGTGCGGTATTTTCCTGAAAGGAAGCCCCGCGCCAGCCCGAAATAGCTGATGACGCCGATCTCTTCGGCGATGCAGAGGTCGCGTAGCGGCCCTTCGAAGGCATCGCGGTCGTAGAGATTGTATTCCGGCTGCAGCACCTGATAGCGGGGCAGGCCCTGGTTGGCGGACACGTCGAGCGCCTCGCGCAGTTGCAGCGAGTTCAGGTTGGAGGCGCCGATCGCCCGCACCTTGCCTTCGGACAGAAGCTGGTCGTAGGCCGCAAGCGTCTCCTCGTAGGGCGTTTCCGGATCCGGCCAATGCGAGAGATAGAGGTCGATATGGTCGGTCTGCAGGCGTTTCAGCGAATCCTCGACCGCTTGCAGGATCCAGCGGCGCGAAAGCCCCTTGCGATCGGGGCCGAGTTCGGAGCCGACCTTGGTGACGATGACGGCCCTGTCGCGAGACCGGCCCGACTGTTTCAGCCACTTGCCGATGATCGTTTCGGACTCGCCGCCCTGATTGCCGGGCGCCCAGGAAGAATAGACATCGGCAGTGTCGATGGCGTTGAACCCGGCATCGAAAAAGGCGTCGAGCAGCGCGAAAGAGGTCTTCTCATCGGCGGTCCAGCCGAAGACATTGCCGCCGAAGACGAGGGGCGCGATTGTCAGGTCGGTGCGGCCAAGTCTCAGTTTTTCCATGGTTTCGCTCCATTGGACTGGATGAAGGCATGTTGCGATCGGGAGGATTGCGAGGGAAAGATAGGGCAGAAAAGCTGACATTGTCACCCGCCTTTCGGCAATTTTCTGCACGGTGCCCTTCTTCGCCAAACCGCGCTCTGCCGCTTGCTAGGTACGTACCTCGGCGCTAGTCTCTGCCGCCAAATCAGGGAGCCTTGTCATGTTACGTTTCGGAATTCTGTCCACGGCCAGGATCGGCCGCGACCTCGTCGTGCCGGCCATTCAGGACGCGGAGAACGCCGTCGTTTCGGCTGTTGCCAGCCGCGACTTCGCCAAGGCCCGGGCCATGGCCGATCGCTTCTCCGCGCCGCATGCCTTCGGTTCCTACGAAGAGATGCTGGCCTCCGACGTCATCGATGCGGTCTATATTCCGCTGCCGACGGCGCAGCATGTGGAGTGGTCGGTCAAGGCCGCCAATGCCGGCAAGCATGTGCTCTGCGAAAAGCCGATTGCGTTGCGTGCCTCCGAGATCGACCAACTCATCGCCGCGCGTGACCGCAACGGCGTCGTGATCGCCGAAGCCTTCATGGTCACCTACAGCCCGGTCTGGCGAAAGGTCCGCTCGCTGATCGCCGAGGGCGCGATCGGCCGGCTGCGCCACGTCCAGGGTGCCTTCACCTATTTCAACCGCGACCCCAACAACATGCGCAACATCCCGGCGCTCGGCGGCGGCGGCCTGCCGGATATCGGCGTCTACCCGACGATCACCACCCGCTTCGTCACAGGCAAGGAGCCGGTGCGCGTTCAGGCAAGCACCGATCGCGATCCGGAATTCGGCACGGATATCTATTCGAGCGTGCGCGCCGATTTCGGTGATTTCGAGCTGAGCTTCTATATCTCCACCCAGTTGGCGGCCCGCCAGGTCATGGTCTTCCATGGCGACAAGGGCTTCATCGAGGTGAAGTCGCCCTTCAATGCTGACCGTTATGGCCGCGAGGAAGTGGAACTGACCAACCAGAACCACGCCCAGTCACAGCTCTTCCGCTTCCAGGACGCGCGCCAGTACAAGCTTCAGGCGGAGGCTTTCGCCCGCGCAGCCAGGGGCGAGGACGAGGAAGTGGTGACGCTGGAAAACTCCCGCCTCAATCAGAAATTCATCGACGCGATCTACCGCGCCAGCGCCAAGGACGGTTGGGAGACCATCTGATCGACAGCAAGGGCCCGCCGGTCTTGCCGGCAGGCCCTTGCTTCATGATCTCCTGCGATCGTCCCGTCAGGCAAGCGCTGCCTGTTCTCGTGCGAGGCCCCGCAGCTTGAAGATCAGAAAGTCGGCGACCGTGATCAGGCCGATGGCGATGAAGCCGATACCTGCGACGGTGAGCAACGGATAGGCCGCGACCAGCAGCGCGACGCTTGCCACCTGCCAGAGGATGTCGCCGGCGATGCTGACGCGTGCTGCCGAAGCGACCGGCCCGCCGTTGCGCGCCGCGGCGAGGTGAAAGATCCCCCAGAAGACCAGCCCGACGCCGAGCATCTTCATCATCGTCGCCGTCGCGGCAGGGCTGAAGAGCGAAGCAAGCGGGGCGGCAAACAGGATCAGCACGGCGCCGACGGCCAGCGAGTATACGCCGTCGGCAAGGAAGGTCTTGTTGAGCAGGCTGCGGTTCGAGAAGGTCATCGTCGGCTCCATCGGTTTGTCGATGGCCGGATATTTGCGCCAATGACGTCATCGAGCCAATTACCTCAGAGGTAATGGATTTTACCTGCCGCGCGCGCCACTCTCCGGCAGAACGGAGAATCACGACCCATGCAGTTTGGCGAACATCTGAAGGAATGGCGCGGGCACCGCCGCATGAGCCAGCTTGATCTTGCGGTTGCCGCCGGCATCTCGGCGCGCCACCTGTCTTTCCTCGAAACCGGCCGCTCGAAGCCGTCGGAGGGTATGATCCTGCGGCTGGCCTCGGTGCTGGAGGTACCGGCGCGCGATCAGGGCACGCTGTTTTCGGCAGCCGGCTATCGACCGCGCATGGCGACGCGGCCTGCCGCCGGGCTGGACGCCATGCCGCCAGTCGTTGCCAACGCCATCAGGCTGATTCTCGCGAGACACGACCCCTATCCGGGGCTGGTGCTCGACCACGAATATACGCTGCTGGTCGTCAATCCGGCGCTGGCGAGCCTTGCTGTTGCCGCCGACATTCCGTTCCAGCCGGGAGAGAACTTCCTCGACACGTTTCTTGGCAACGACAATGTGCGCAAGCTGGTCGTCAACTGGGAGGCCGCGGCCGCCGATCTGGTGCAGCGGGTCAGGACCGAGGCCTGGTTGCAGGGTCCGCGCAGCCGTCTCGGCAAGCGGCTGGAAAAAGCCGCGTCCAATCCGGCCGTGGCGCGTGCGATCGAGAACCATCCGGACACCGACCGGTTGCCGGTGCTGCCGATCGAGCTCGACATCGGCGGCCTGCGCTTGAGCTTCATCACCACGCTTCAGACCTTCGGCTCGACCCAGGATGCGCTGGTCGAGGGCGTGCTGATCGAATCCTTCTTTCCGGCGGACGAGGAGACCAGGGCGTTCTTCGAACGCAAGGGATGACGGGCTACCGGTCGCGCTCGATGCCGATGGCGATTGCGCCGCAAATCATCAGCGCGACGCCCATGTTGTAGGCGCCGATCGCTGCCGCCGCCTGGATCCAGTCGCCGTTTGCGCCGGCCAGCGCCAGCAGCCCCGTGCCGGCAAACAGGCAGGCGCGGGCGGATTTGAGGCCGCATATGGCAATGCCGAGGACGAAGGATGCGGTGACGATCATGAGGGCCGCCTCTCCCCTTAGGAGTTGATGATGATCATGCCGCTGATGATCAGCGCGGCGCCGAAGGCGTAGCGCAGCGTCACCGCCTCGCCGAGAAAGACGGCGGCGAGCAGCGGCACGATGCAGAAGGTGAGCGCCATGAAGGAATAGGCGATCGTCAGGGGCACCGACTTGATCGTGAAGATCCAGATGATCGTGCCGATACCATAGACGGCGAGCGCGATCAGCAGGGTCGGGCTGAGGGCCAAGGCCAGAAGCCCCTGGGCACTGGCGTTCCCGGTCTTCGCGCTTGTCAACTTGAAGAGGATCTGCCCGGCCGAGATCAGCACCGGGGTGAAAAACAGCCCGAACCAGACGGTGGGTGCGAGATTGAGGTTCATCGCCATGCCTCACTCCGCCGCGGCAGTTCTGTCTTCGCGATAGAAGATGTCGCGGCCGATATCGACACATGTATGCGCTGCTGGAACCGGATGCATCGCCCGCAGGAAGGAGTGGGTATAGGGGAAGAAATTGAAGTGCGGATTGAAGGTGTAGCGATATTCGCGCTCTCGCGGCACGACGATGATCAGCCGCCGGCGGGTAATCCGGCGAAGCTCGGCGATTGCCTTGCGATAGTCGAGGATGTGCTCGATCACATGCGTGCAGACGACCGTGTCGAATTCGCCGTCGGCAAAGGGCAGGTCTTCGATCATCGCGGCGTGATATTCGATGCCTTCGATCCGCGCCGCATCGTCGATGGCGAAGTCGACACCGGCGAGGCGCGTGAGGCCAGGCTTGGTCTCCCGGATCCGCTTCAAGAGAACACCGGTGCCGCAACCGACGTCGCAGACGCTGTCGCCGACGACGCTTGCCGCGATCTTGCGCACGCAGGCTTCGGAATTGTCCGTTCCCTCGTGCACCCGGGGATGCTGCCGGTAGAGGTCCTCATACTCGTTCGCCGACAGGAACGGCGCCCGTGCGCGAAAGTCGGCGAGATGCGCGATGTGCTTGCCCCAGGCGAGGCTCGCCATGCCCTTGAACAGGCGCGAATCCCTGAGGATCGGTGGAATGACGTCCTCGATCAGGAAGCGTATGCGATTGGTCGTTTCCCGGTTCATCCGCGGCGCTCCCGCACAATGTGTGGTGCCGACTGCAATCCGGCCTCCTGGATGTCGACGCTTTCGACCGGCATGGCCCGCGAAGGGGTCGCGATGTAGTGCAGCCGGAGCTGCTCGGTGCGGGCGCGCGAGACCGAATCGAGGATCAGGCCTGCCGTGAACGTGATGATGGACATCATCAGCATGGCTAGCGCAAAGACCCAGGTGGGCATGCGCGGCACGAGCCCGGTCGCGAAATACTCGAGCAGGACGGGCATCATGAAGCCGATGCTCGTCGCAAAGAAGGCCATGGCGATCACGCCGAAGAACGTGAAGGGCCGCGTTTCCTTCATGAGCATCGCGAAGGTCCAGAGGATCTTGGCGCCGTCCTTGTAGGTCGACAGCTTGGAATGTGACCCTTCCGGGCGCCGGCCATAGTCCAGTTCAAGCTCTGCGACCGGCAACTTGAGACGCGAGGCATGGACCGACATCTCCGTCTCGATTTCGAAGCCGTTGGAAATGGCCGGGAAGCTCTTGGCAAAGCGCCGCGAGAGTACGCGGTAACCGGAGAAGATGTCGTTGAAATCGGTGCCGAAAATTTCCCGGTACAGAATGTTGAAGAGCCTGTTGCCGAAGGCGTGGCCCTGCCGGCCGGCGTCGTCGTGAACCCCGCGTCGTGTGCCGACCACCATGTCGGCGCGCTCGGTGATCAGGGTGCGGATCAGGTCTTCCGCATCGGTCGGGCAATAGGTGCTGTCGCCGTCCGCCATGACGTAGATGTCGGCGTCGATGTCGGCGAGCATGCGGCGCACCACGTGCCCCTTGCCCTGCCGGCGTTCACGCACAACGGTCGCGCCGGCGAGCATCGCCTTCAGCGCGGTGCCGTCGGTCGAGTTGTTGTCATAGACGTAGATGCGTGCCGTCGGCAGTGCCGTCTGGAAACCCTGGACCACCTGTCCGATGGTCGATGCTTCGTTGTAGCAAGGCAGGAGAACGGCGATGTTGAAGCGGTCGAACATCAAAGTGGCTCGGTTGCTGTTGGATCGCGCCATCATAGGATCAGGGTGTTAACAAGGTGCCAAGGTGCGCCGCGCGGGGCGGTCCAAGCGGCATGCGCCGCTGCCGCGCGCTTTACGCTTTCTTGATCGCAGGGGCGTAAGCTCCGCGCGATCAAGAGGGGCGGAGACCTATGTCGGGCGGCACGGCAGCACTACCGGAAATGGCGGCGATGCCCAGGCAGCGACGGTTCTCGTCGAACCTCCTGTGGATGGTGCTCGCCTATGGCGTGCCCACGGTTCTTTTCCTCGTCACCCAGTTCATGCGGGCACCGGATTATCTCGGCCGCGACAATGACGATGCCATGCGCCTGGTCGAGGTGCGCGATCTCCTTGCCGGCCAGAGCTGGTTCGACCTGATGCAGCTCCGCCTGGGGCTCGAGGGCGGAACGCTGATGCATTGGTCGCGCCTGATCGACCTGCCGATCGCCGGGCTCATGTCCTTGTTCCGGCCCTTTGTCGGCGTGGCGCAGGCGGAAGTCCTGGCGCTGGCGATCTGGCCGATGGCGCTCGCGGTTGCGCTGCTGGCGGCGATGGGGCTCGCCGGACGCCGGGCCGGCGGCACGGCCGCCATGCATTTCTGCCTGGGGCTGACTGCGATCTTCATCGCCACCTCGAACCGCTTCCTCGGAGGAGCGATCGACCACCACAATGTGCAACTGGTGCTGGCTGCGGTCATGGTGGCCATGCTCGTCGATCGCCGGTATCGTGCCCTGAACTATGCGCTTGCCGGAGTGGCGGCAGCCATCGCGATCGCCGTCGGTGCCGAAACCACGCCGTTCGTGGCCGTCGTCTGCGCCATCGTTGCCTGCCAATGGCTCTGGGCCGGCCAACCGGCCGCCCGCGCGACCGTCGCCTTCGGCCTGTCGCTGGCAACGGGCCTCAGCGTCATCTTCTTTTCGACCGTGCCGCCGCGCCTCTATTTCGTCGCGACCTGCGACAATCTCTCGATCGCCTTCTATTCGCTGGCGTTGACCGGCGGCGTCCTTCTGGCGCTCGCGGCCGTCACGGTCAGCCACCGCGCGCCGGCGCTGCGCTTCGGCGCGCTCGCTCTCTGCGGTCTCGGCGTTGTCGCGGTCGCCCTGGCGGTGGCGCCGCAATGCCTCGGCAATCCGCTGGCCGGTCTCGATCCGTTGCTCGTCGAACTCTGGCTCGACCAGGTCTCCGAAGCCCGTTCCGTTGCGCTCATTGCTGCGCAGGAGCCGACCAATATCGGCGCTTACTATTTCACCGGCGCCTTTGCCTCGGCGATCTGCCTCTGGCGCATCTGGCGTCGCGACCGGGTCGATCTCCATCTCGTGCTCCTGGCCCTGGTGTTTTCGAGCCTGGCGATCGCGCTTGTCCAGGTCCGCGGCATGGCATTCTCCAACCTGCTCGCCATCGTGCCGATGGCGCTGCTGCTGGCCGATCTGCGCGCGCGGTCGGGCGGCGGAACGGCTGGGGCCCGCGCCTCCCTTCTCTATGTCGGCGCCCTGCTCGTTTCCGTTCCGGCGACGTGGGCCATCGCCGGAACGCTTGCAGAAAAGGGGATCAACGGGTTTGCTGCGGCAGAAAGAGTGGTCACCAACGGCGAGGCGTGCCTGAGCGACGTCGCGCTTGCCGATATTGAGCGGCTTGCGCCGTCGCTGGTCGTCGGACCGTCGGATATCGGCGCGACACTGCTTCGCCGCACCGAACACCGCGTGCTCAGCGCTCCCTATCATCGCAATGCCGCCGGCATGCTTCGCGAGCTGAAGATCGGCCTGGCCGAGCCTGAAGCCGCAGCCGTCCTGTTGCACCAGCTCGGCCAGCCGGTGCTCGCCTTCTGCGCCGTCGACGTGCAAACGCAGATCATAGCTGCCCGTGCTCCCGATGGTCTCTATGCCGACCTCGCCGCCGGGCGTGTGCCGGCGTTTCTGACGCCCCTGCCGGTGTCGGAAGGCTCGCCCATCCGGCTCTACACGCTGTCGCCTTGAGCGCCACGCCCCTGGCGCGTGGAAAGCGTGAGGGATGTGCTGGCCTTCGGCGAAGGGTGCGGTAAAAGAGGCAATGGCCTCTTTCTTCGACAACGATTCTCCGAGCAACCTCACTGAATATTCGGTGTCCGAGCTTTCGGGCTCGATCAAGCGAACGGTCGAACAGGCCTTCGACCAGGTGCGCGTGCGCGGCGAGATCTCCGGCTATCGCGGCCCGCATTCCTCGGGCCACGCCTACTTCGCGCTCAAGGACGACCGCGCGCGCATCGACGCGGTGATCTGGAAGGGCACCTTCTCGCGGCTGCGCTTCCGTCCGGAAGAGGGCATGGAGGTGATCGCGACCGGCAAGGTCACGACCTTCCCCGGCTCGTCGAAGTATCAGATCGTCATCGAGACGATGGAACCGGCCGGCGTCGGCGCGCTGATGGCGCTGCTCGAAGAGCGCAAGCGCAAGCTTGCGGCCGAAGGGCTGTTCGACACCAATCGCAAGAGGCCGTTGCCCTATATGCCCAAGGTGATCGGTGTCGTGACGTCGCCGACCGGTGCCGTCATCCGCGACATCCTGCATCGCATTGCCGATCGCTTTCCCGTCCATGTCGTCGTCTGGCCGGTTCGGGTGCAGGGCGATGGCTCGGGTGACGAGGTGGCAGCGGCGATCCACGGCTTCAACGCGCTCGAGCCCGGCGGGCCGATTGCGCGGCCGGATGTGCTGATCGTTGCGCGTGGTGGCGGTAGCCTCGAAGACCTCTGGGGCTTCAACGACGAGGCCGTCGTGCGCGCAGCCGCGGCCTCCGAGATCCCATTGATTTCCGCCGTCGGCCACGAGACCGACTGGACGCTGATCGACTATGCCGCCGACCAGCGTGCGCCGACGCCGACGGGTGCTGCCGAAATGGCAGTGCCAGTCAGGGCCGATCTCGAAGCCGGTCTCTCCGGCCTGTCGGCCCGCCTCAAGTCTGCCGTCGGCCGCCAGATGGACAATCGCCGCCAGGCGGTGCGGGCGCTCGCACGGGCTCTGCCGTCGCTCGACCAGTTGCTGGCGTTGCCGCGCCGGCGCTTCGACGAAGCCGCCCTCGGGCTCGGGCGCGGCCTCACGATGAACACGGCCAACAAGCGGCGCCAGTTCGAGCGCGTTTCTGCCGAGTTGCGTGCCGATCTTCTCAAGGGCAAGCTTTCCGAGCGCCGCCAGCGCCTGGCCGACGCCATGAACAAGGCCGACCGCATCGTCGAGCGGCAGGTGCATCGGGGCGAGGCGCGGGTTTCGGCGGCGGACGCTGCATTGCGCGCCTTGCCTTCGCGCCTCATCGGCCAGATCCATCGGGCATCCGATCGCGTCGCCGGCCTTGCGGCCCGGTCCGATGCGGCCGTGCGCGCCGACGTGCGCCGCCTGCGCAGCGTCATCGTCGCCCAGGACCGCATCCTGCAGTCGCTTTCCTATCGCAACGTCCTGCAGCGCGGCTTTGCACTGGTGCGTGACGCCGAAGGCGGGCCGGTGCGCCAGGCTGCGTCCGTCTCGGTTGGCATGACGCTCAGCCTGGAATTTGCCGACGGTCGCGTTTCGGCCATTGCCGGCGAAGGCGAGGGCGAGCCGGCTTCTCCGCCGACGGCGCCGCGCAAGAAGCAGACGAAGCCCGCAGAGCCGGCGGGGGACCCGCCGAAACAGGGCAACCTGTTCTAGCGCGTCATCCCGCTGTCATGGCGACGGCGTAACGCCAGCGTTCCCAAGAGAGCGACGGAGCCCGGCATGGTCGAGCGAGCCAAGATTATCTTCATCCACGGGGCCTCCAGCAGCGGAAAATCGACGCTGGCGCGGGCGGTCCAGGCGCAGATCGGCGAACCGTTCTGGCACGTCTCGATCGACCATCTTCGCGATTCGGGAACGGTGCCGATGGAACGGTTCCGCCTCGGCGATTTTCGCTGGAAGGAACACCGGGCGCGCTTCTTCGACGGGTTCCACCGCTCGCTGGTTGCCTATGCGTCAGCCGGCAACAATCTCCTGCTGGAGCACATTCTCGAGGAGCCCGGCTGGGCGTCTGAGCTCGCGGTGATGTTTCAGCCGTTCGACGTGTTCTTTGTCGCGCTTCACTGTGAACTCGACGAACTGGTCCGGCGCGAGCGGCTTCGCGCCGACCGGCCGATTGGCAGCGCCGCGGATGATTTTCACCGCATTCACTTCGGACAACGTTACGATCTGGAGCTCGGTCCGGGGCAGGCCGCCGAGGACGCCGCCGCTCAGTTGATATCCGCCTGGTCTGTGCGCTGCTCGCCCTCCGCCTTCGACTCACTGGCGCTGGAGGCGCGGGCAGGATCGGGGAAATCCCAGGTCTAAGAACAGTGAGCCGGCTATCCTTCTTCGGTGGCGCTCGTCGCTCGCGAAAAACAGCATTGTATTCGGTTGATTTTTCAGCTCATTTTCCCAGCTACGGATCTTGAATCCAGATCGATATGTTAGGGAACGCCGGATGCGCATCCTGCTCGTGCTTGCTCACCCGCTCGAAGACAGTTTTGCCGCAAGCGTGGCGCGTCAGGCGCGCGCCGCCTTGGAGGCGAACGGCCATTCGGTCGACTTGCTCGACCTCTATCGCGAGGATTTCGATCCGCGTCTCACCGTTGTCGAGCGTGGAAGCTACTTCACCGACGCCTATGATCGCTCAGGCGCTGCAGATTGGATCGCGCGGCTGCAGGCGGCCGACGGGCTGGTGCTCGTCTTTCCGCAATGGTGGTTCAATTTTCCGGCGATCCTGAAGGGCTTCTTCGATCGCGTCTTTGCCCCGGGCGTCGCCTTCGACAACGACCCGGCCGGCGGCCGCATCATTCCGCGGCTCCACAACATCAAGCTCTTCTGGGCGCTGACGACGACCGGCTCGCCCTGGTGGGTGGTGCATCTCTACATGGGCAATCCGGTGAAGCGGCTTTTGAGGCGCGGCATCGCCGCCTTCTGCGCCAAGGGGCTGAACTTCCGCATGCTGGCGCTGCACGACATGGACCGGGCGACCGACGTCAAGCGCAAGGCGCATCTGGAGCGTGTCCGCCGGCTTGCCTCCAGTCTGTGATCGCGGCTACTCGAACGTCGCGAGATATTTGCGCAGCAGTGCGTTGAGCACCAAGCGTTCCTCGGGCGACAGCGCGGAAACGACGCGATGCTGGTTGGCCACATGCGCGGTCGCGGCCTCGTCGACACGGCGCAAGCCCTCGTCCGTCAAAGCGATGATCACCCCCCGCCTGTCCTCGGGATTGGCGATCCGTTCCACGAGCCCGGCCTTTTCAAGTTGATCGATACGGTTCGTCATGGTGCCGGAGCTGACCATGGTCGTATCCAGAAGGTCTCCGGGCGAAAGCCGATAGGGCGGTCCGGACCGACGGAGTGTCGCAAGCACGTCGAAGCTCGACGCATTCAATCCGCGCTCGGAAAACGACTTCTCGATTTCGCGGGCGATATGTGTCGAAACCCGTGAGAGCCGGCCAAGCAGGCCCATGGCCGAAACATCGAGGTCCGGCCGCTCCCGGTGCCATTGGGCCAAAATCCTGTCGACGCGATCCATCAATACCTCCATGCATTTATCTCAGCATAGAGTATCTTGACTTAGAGATAAACCGCGTTATCCTCACTTTATCTTGATATAGAGATTCTTGAGGTAAAGATATGAGCTCGAACCGCACCGTCGACCTTGCCTTGACCGCTCTGGCACCGGCCATTTGGGGCAGCACCTACCTCGTCACCACGCAGTTCCTGCCGTCCGGCTATCCGCTGACGGTCGCCATGCTGCGGGCGCTTCCGGCGGGGCTGCTCCTGCTCCTCATCGTCCGGCGGTTGCCGGAAGGCATCTGGTGGCCGCGCACCTTCGTGCTCGGCGCGCTCAACTTTTCCTTCTTCTGGGCGATGCTCTTCGTTTCGGCTTACAGGCTGCCGGGCGGCGTCGCCGCCACGGTCGGTGCCGTACAGCCGCTGATCGTCATCCTCCTGTCGCGCGTCTTCCTGGGCTCGCCGATCCGTCTGCTCAGCGTCGTCGCCGGCCTTGCGGGCATCGCCGGCGTTGCCCTGCTGGTGCTTACGCCCGGCGCCGCGCTCGATCCGCTCGGGGTGCTCGCCGGTCTCGCCGGCGCCGTTTCCATGGCCTTCGGCACGGTGCTCAGCCGCCACTGGGCGCCGCCGGTGCCACCGCTCACCTTCACCGCCTGGCAATTGGCGGCCGGTGGCCTCATGCTCGTGCCGGTGGCGCTGTTCTTCGAGCCGTCGCTGCCGCCGCTGACCACGGCCAACGTCCTCGGTCTTGCCTATCTCGGCCTGATCGGCGCCGCCTTCACCTATCTGCTCTGGTTCCGCGGCCTCTCGCGCCTCGAGCCCTCTGCCGTGTCGCCGCTCGGTTTCTTAAGCCCCGTCGTCGCCATCCTGCTCGGCTGGGGCGTGCTCGGCGAGCAACTGACGCCGGTGCAGGCGCTCGGCATCCTCGTCGTCTTCCTCAGCGTCTGGCTGAGCCAGCGCGCGCAACTCGCCCCGAAGGTGCGACCGGCCCGCGCTTGAGTGTGGGCTTGCAACCACAGGGCATGCGCTTCACATTGCCGGGACCTCAACTCGCAAGAAGCGCATGCCGCAATGACCGAGCACCTGACGCCGGCGCACTATTTTGACCTCCTCCGTTTCGCCAGGCGCCAGACCCGCCGCGCGGCCGAAGCGGAGGATTTGCTGCATGAGGCGCTGATCGTGGCGCTCAAGGCAGGGCGTTTTCCGACCGGCGGCGATCGTGCCTGGTTCTGCGGCGTTCTCCGCAAGCTCGCAGCGATGCAGGCGCGTACTGCCGCTCGCCGACTTCGCCGGGAGCAGCAGCTTGATATCCCAGAAGCGGAAGACGCCAGTTCCGCCGATCCGCTCGCCTTCGCCGCCACGCTTTCCCCCAGCCTCAGGATCGTGATGCTGCTGGCGATCGCCGGCCACAATCGCCTCGAAATCCGTCACCTCCTTGGCATATCCGATGAAGCGCTGCGCCAGCGCATCCTGATGCTGCGCCGGGCCTGGCGTGATGCCGGCCATGTCGAGACCAATCTGGAGCTGTCCGGGCTTCGCTATCCGCTCGAAAGCGGCCGCATCCGCCAGGCGCTGTTGCCGATCACGCGGAGCGGCCGCGCCGCCTTTGCCAGCCACGATCCGGATGGACATCTCTTCGCGGTCAATTTTTCACCGCGCGCGTCTCACGAAACGGCAACCGGCGGCAACAAGCCGGCGTAACAAGCAAAAAGGAAGCAACCAATGCTGTCGAAACCACGTATCGGGGCCATCTGCTACTTCGTCTCGGAACTTGCCCGGACGGAAGCCTTCTACCGTGATGTTCTGGGTCTCAACGTCCAGCGCATGGAGGACGACGAAGCCGGCGCCTGGCTGATGGCCAAGATAGAAGACGAGGTCGAGTTGATCTTCTTCGTCGCGGAAAGCAAGCCGGGCAACACGCCGATCGTCGTGTTCGATCTCGCCGAGGGCGGTATCGACGATGTCGTGGGCGGCCTCGCTGAAAAGGGAACCACCATCGTCACGCCGGTGAGCCATGCGCCCGGCGGCTGGTCGGCAGAATTCGCCGATCCCGATGGCCACGTCCTGTCGCTCTACCAATCGGCGGAGATGCCGCGCCTGAAGCGGGCTGCCAACGGCTGAAGGGGCCGTTTCCCCTATAGAAAAGGCCGCCGCATGTGTTGCGGCGGCCACAAGCCTTTCAGGTCGGACGAGACCGGGGAGGGGCCGTGATCAGGCCCATTCACCCTTTCGCATGACAGGAACGCGGCTACCATCGACGCGCACGCCGTCGATGTCGACCTGGCCCGAACCGATCATCCAGTCGATGTGAATGAGGCTGGAATTGCCGCCCTGGGCGCGGATCTGGTCAGGTGTCAGCTTGGTGTCGTCGACGAAGCAGCCGGAGTAGCACTGGCCGAGTGCGATGTGGCAGGACGCGTTTTCGTCGAACAGCGTGTTGTAGAACAGGATGCCGCTGGCCGAGATCGGCGAGGAATGCGGCACCAGCGCCACTTCGCCGAGCCGGCGCGCGCCTTCGTCGGTATCGAGCACCTTGTTCAGCACTTCCTCGCCGCGCGAGGCCTTGGCCTCGACGATCCGACCGCCCTCGAAGCGCACCTGGATGTTGTCGATCAGCGTGCCCTGGTGCGACAGCGGCTTGGTCGAGGAGACATGGCCTTCGACACGCAGCGCATGCGGCGTCGTGAACACTTCCTCGGTCGGGATGTTCGGGTTGCAGGTGACGCCGTTCTTGGCTTCCGACGCGCCGCCGCACCAGAGATGCCCGTCGGCCAATCCGACGGTCAGGTCGGTGCCGGGGCCGGTAAAGTGCAGCGCGGCAAAACGTTCGCCGTTCAGCCAGGCCGAGCGCCGGGCGAGGTTGGCGTTGTGCTCCTTCCAGGCGGCGACCGGGTCGGCGACGTCGACGCGCGAGGCGGCGAAGATGGCGTTGGCGAGCTTCTCGACGGCAACCTCTTCCGGATCATTCGGGAAGACGAGCTTCGCCCAGGACGGGTTCGGGTAGGAAACGATGTTCCAGTTGATGTCGAAATTCGAGATCTTTTCGAGCGCCGGCTTGTAGGCGATCGAGTTCGCCTTGTTGGCGCGCGCCACCTTGGCCGGATCCTGCGCCGATAGCATCATCGGGTTGTCGCCGGAGATTGCAAGCCGCGCCGCACCACCGGCAAAAGCCTCGGCCATGCCCTTGAACAGCCAGTCGCTCGCCCGGTCGAAGCTCTCGTCCGGTGCATAGGCGTAGCGCGAAAGCGTCGTGCCCTCGTCCGAATAGAGCGTCGTCACGAGGCCTGCACCGGCCTTGTAGGCGTGCTTGGTGATCAGGCGAACAAGCGGCATCGCCGCGACCGGCGCAGTCATGACAAGGTCCTGACCGCGCTGAAGCTGCAGGCCGACCTGGATCGCGACTTCCGCGAGCTTGTCGAGTTTCACCGGGTCGATCGGGTCGGGCGTATTGGCGGGAAAGGTCATGATCTACCTGTCTTTCTGAAATCGGAAGAAGAAGACTTAGAGCGCTTTGCGGCGAAAATGAAGGCTGAGCCCGGGAGGTTTAGTGCAATCAGCGCGCGCCGATGGCCGCACGCACCCGCTCAACATTGCTCCTGTGCACGGCTTCGTACGGCGCGAAATAGAGGATCGCGCCGGAGGCGATCTCCTCGGCGGCGAATTCCTTGAGCGTGCCGGTGTCAGCACCGGTCGCGATCGCCTGCGTCAGCCGCTCGATATAGCCGCAATTGGCGTCGATCAGGTCCGGCCCGTAGCCGCCGCTGGCGATGCGTTCGCGGTCGCCATGGGCGGGCAGAATCCGAGCAATCGGCCATTGCCGCAGGCGCATGAGTTCGGCGATGTGCGTCGCGGTCTGATCGGCCTCGCTGATAAAAGTCGTCGTATCCTCGAGCGTATCGCCGGCCAGCAGCAACTTTTCCTCGGGCAGCCAGATCACGTTGCCGTCGGCGCTATGGATGGCGAAGTGGTGCAGTTCCACCGGCCGCGTCCCGACGGTCAGCAGAAGCGTCTCGTCGAACAGCCGGCTCGGCATGACGAGCGGCTGGATCGGCGGCGTCGCGGCTTCGATCTTCTCGCGGTTTTCTTCAAGTTTCTGTCCCGTCAGCCTGAGCGCGATGATCTCGCAATCGGCAAAGACGGCATTTCCGGCCACGTGGTCCTTGTGCCAATGGCTGAGCACGACGCGGATCGTGGTGACGCCAAGGCTTTCGAGGTGGTTGCGGATCGCCCGGGCGTGATCGAGCGAGATGTGCGTGTCGTAGACCAGGGCCTCGCGACCGTCGACGATGGCATAGGAGGCAACGCCGAGTTCGTAGGCGCCGTCATCGAGCCAGTTCGCCGCCTCTGAATAGAGCCGCACCCCGGCAACGCGCCCGTCATAATAGGCATAGACGCCGGGGTAGGGCTCAAGGATCGTCAGGGTCGAGGTCATGTCCGTCACAATGCGCTCCTCCAGCATGGCTTACGCCCTGTCATAGAGCAGGCGCGCGCCAAACTGAAGGACGGCATGATCTCGCCCTTTTCGTTATGCCTGCCCGGCGCGCAGCAGATAGGCGTCGTGCTCCCTGAGGAACGTCATCAGCCGCTCACCGTAGTCCGGCGTGACGGCTGCCTTGACGCTTGGTCGCTCGGCGAGCGCTTTGCGCCAGGCGTTGACACGATCGAGCCCGTCGAAAATGCCATGGTCGGCGAGCGTGTCGAAGAGATCGAAGTAACGGAAGACCGGCGCAAAGACCGCATCGACGAGAGAAAATTGTGTGCCGGCAAAGTAGGGGCCTTCGCCAAGTGCCGCTTCCATGGTCGCAAACTTGCCGGCGACCGCCTGACGTTTCTGCTCGTAGGTCTCCTGGTCCCGGGCCGTCTCGAAACCCCAGAGATCAGAAAGGATCGACGAGCCGAATTCCATCCAGCCGCGATGACGGGCGCGCTCCAGCGCATCTTGCGGGTGAAGCTTCGGGCCGGCTTGGCTTTCCTCGACATATTCGGCGATGACGGAGCTTTCGAACAGCACCGCTTCGCCGCCCGGCTGCGGCACCTGCAGCAGCGGCACCTTGCCGAGCGGCGAAATCTTCAGGAACCAGTCGGGCTTGGCCTTGAGGTCGATATAGGTTCGCTCGAAGCGAACGCCTTTTTCGTCGAGCGCTATCGAGGCGCGCTGCACGTAGGGGCAGAGATGGTGGCTGACGAGGGTAAGCATGGCGATCTCCCGGTTGAAGAAAAGTAGATGCATATGCATGTATGTGGACTTGCTTCGACTTTCAAGATGGATGTAATTGCATCTATGAGCAAAGAGACAAAAATCGACGAAAGGGGCCCTGGTCCTGAAACGACCGCGGCCTGGATAGGGCTGATGCGCGCACGGGAGTGCGTGCTTGCTCGGATCGAGGCCGATTTCAAGGCGGCCAGCCTGCCACCGCTTGGCTGGTACGACGTGTTGTGGGAACTGGTTCAGGCGGAAGACGGCAGGCTGCGGCCCTTCGAGATCGAGGCGCGCACGCTGCTCGCCCAATACAATCTCTCCCGCCTGATCGATCGCCTGGTCAAAGAGGGGTTGGTCCGTCGCGAAGCCTTCGACGCCGACGGTCGCGGCCAATGGGTTGTCGTCACCGAGGCCGGAAGGGCGATGCGCGCGCGTATGTGGCTAACCTATGGCCCGTCGATCGAGTCGCATGTCGGAGCGAGATTGAGCGAGGGGGAGGCACGGCAACTGGCGGCGTTGCTGGCGAAGTTGAGGTAGGCGTTGCAACTCAAGGAGAGCGTGACGGCGGACAGTCGGATGGTGATCGCCGCGCTTGGATGGCCCCTCACCCTAACCCTCTCCCC
>NZ_JTLA01000059.1:0-4017 GCF_000799055.1 Ensifer sp. ZNC0028 | reverse complement strand
GGGACTCCCCCTCATCCGCCTGCCGGCACCTTCTCCCCGCATGCGGGGAGAAGGGACGTTGCCATGCCCTCCGAGTTTCCTTTTCCCCGCCTTCGGCGGGAGAGCGGCGGAGAGGCCGTTTAGTGTCCATTCCCACGACCCATGGCTGCCGGAGCGGTGACCCCGCGCCGGAGGCCTGTTTCTTCTGCGACAGAATCCCTCCTTTATCTGAACACGCCCCCGCCTATAGTGCCGCTGTTTGCGGCCGCAGCCGGAGCGCGCCGCCCCCTGACTGGATGACCCGCCCCATGACCGCAGCAAGCCGACCCGACCTGACAGACATTCACCGGGGTGACTGGGTGGATCGCCGGTTGCCGCGGGCGGTGCGGCCCGATACCCGTCTTGCGCGGCTCGACCGGCCGGTCGGTATCTGGCTGACGCTCTTTCCCTGCTGGGCGGCGCTTTTCCAGGCGGCGCACGGCCTTCCCGAGATCCGCGATATCCTGGTGTTCACGCTCGGCGCGTTTCTGATGCGCAGCGCCGGCTCCACCATCAATGACATGGCCGACCGCAATTTCGACGGGCATGTCGAGCGGACGCGGTTCCGTCCGCTTGCAAATGGCGAGATCGGCATGTCCCGCGCCGTTCTCTTCCTGATCGCCCAGCTTGCGCTCGCCGCCTCGCTGCTTGTGTTCCTGAGCCCCGCGACCCGCGTGCTGGCGGTGTGCGTCGTGCCGCTCGTGTTCCTCTACCCCTTCTGCAAGCGGTTCACCCACTGGCCCCAGGCGGTCCTGGGCGCTGCCTTCAACTGGGGCATGCTGATGGCCTGGTCGCAGGTTGCCGGACATGTTCCGGCGGGCGCCGTGCTGATGTGGGCCGGTGCCGTTGCGTGGCAGATCGGCTACGACACGGCCTATGCCTATGTCGATGTGCGCGACGACACGCGCCTCGGTCTCAAGTCCACGGCGATCCTGTTCGGGGCTCGCGGCAAGGCCTGCATCGCCCTGTTCTACGGCCTGACGCTCGCCGCCTGGTCGCTCGGCGGCTGGATGCTCGGCATGTCGAGCCTCTATGCCGTCGGCATGGTGGTGATCGCCGCCCATCTCGCGTGGCAGGCCTGGCGTTTCGATCTCGATCGCCCCGAACTCAGCTATCGTCTGTTTCTGGCGAATATCCTGACCGGCGTGCTTTTGGCTGCAGCCGCTCTCGCCGGAACGTTTTGACGGACGCCGAACGTCTGGCTTGCCATAGGAAGTCGACGATGAGGCCGGTGACGCATTGACGCCCGGCGCGCGCGCTCCATGTCATAGCCAGATGTCAAATCTGGGCGCTCAGCTCAGTCAAACGGGCAGGGGCAGGCCATGCAAAGGTTCTTCGTCAGCGTCGCCAAGGAATTCGAGGCCGATAGCGCCGAGGAGGCCGCCCTTTTGATGTACCAGTTCTTGACCCGCGAGCCGGCGCCGCTTTCCTACGCCGTCACCGACGAGGCGAAGAACATCACCAGGTTGACGCTCGAGCGCGACAAGGCGGACGAATTCGCCAGCGTCGACCACACCGCCGATCCCGGCAACTGGTAACGTCTGCCGGCTGTAACGGCCGTGGGCGGAAGCCATCAAAGCGACATGTTCGGTTGCAAATCCTCCGGCGTTCGCGTCAACACTGCGCCTGTTGGGCGCAGCTGTCGCCGCGCTTCGGGAGGAAGCCCACTTGTTCATTGCCCATCTGCCGGCCGGCTATCTGCTGAGCCGCCCCTTTGCGCGCCGCAACCCGTCGCAGGCACGCGCCATCTTCGGTGTCGGGCTTCTCTGTTCCGTCCTGCCGGATTTCGATCTCGCCTATTTCTACCTGATCGACCAGCGCCGCACGCCGCATCACGACTACTGGGTGCACACGCCGATCTTCTGGCTGGCGCTGGCGGCGGCGATCGCGCTGCTTCTCATCGCCACCGGGCGGCGCAAGCAGCTCGTCCTTGTCGGGGCCGGGCTCTTGAGCGTGCTCCTGCATCTGGTGATGGATTCGATCGCGGCCGATATTCGCTGGTTCTTTCCCTTCGCCGATCTCAGGGTGAACCTTGTGCATGTGCAGGCGGTCCACAAACCCTGGCACCTGAACTTCATCCTGCACTGGACCTTCGCGCTTGAAGTCTTGATCTGGCTGCTGGCCGGTCATTTCGCCTTGCGCGATTTTCGGGCGCGGCGCGCAATCGGGACCGCATGAGGGCAAAAGCAGAGCAATTCTAGGGGTCGCGAAAAGAATCGCTTAAGGAATTTATCATACCAATAGCTACAATTCGCATGTATCCCTTTTCGATTTGTTAGCTATAGGTCCCGCCCTCATGACTGGCCTGCCGTCTCTTTTTTCGTCCGATGCCAAAGCCATGCTCGATGCGATCAACCGGTCGCAGGCGATCATCGAATTCGATCTTTCCGGTACGATCCTGACCGCCAACGAGAATTTCTGCCGCGCGATGGGTTACGATCTCCACGAGATCGTCGGCCGGCATCACCGCATGTTCGTGCAGCCGGAGGAGGCGGCGTCCACTGCCTATGCCGATTTCTGGGCGCGCCTTGCCCGCGGCCAATACGACAGCCAGCAGTACCGGCGCATCGGCAAGGGCGGGCGGGAGATCTGGATCGAGGCCTCCTACAATCCGGTGTTTCGCGGCCGCAAGCCCTACAAGGTGGTGAAGTTCGCGACCGACATCACCGCGACAAAGGCAAAGAGCACCGACGACCAGGGCAAGATCGACGCCCTGTCGCGGGCCCAGGCGATTATCGAATTCACGCCTTCGGGCGAGATCATCACCGCCAACGAAAACTTCCTTTCGGCCATGGGCTACGCGCTTCCCGAGATCGTCGGCCGGCACCATTCGATGTTCTGCGAACCGGACGATGTCCATTCGCCCGCCTATGCCGGATTCTGGCGCGATCTTGCGGCCGGGCGCTTCGTCACCGACCAGTTCAAGCGCATCGGCAAGGGCGGCAAGACGGTCTTCATCCAGGCGTCCTACAACCCGATCCTCGACGATGCCGGCCGGGTGTCGAAGGTGGTGAAGTTCGCCGTCGACGTTTCCGATCGCGTGCTTGCGGTCCAGGAGATCGGCGCCGGGCTCGGCCGTCTTGCTGAGTGCAACATCCGCATGACGCTGGACGAGCCCTTCGTCGGCGAGCTCGAAACGCTCCGGCGCGACTTCAACACCTCGATCGGCATGTTCCAGGAAACGCTGTCGGCGGTGCTCAACCAGACCCGCGACCTCAACAGCAACAGCCATGAGATGAAGGATGCGGCCGAGCATCTTTCCGACCGCACCCGCCAGCAGGCGGCAGCGCTGGAGCAGACCTCGGCTGCGCTGGAACAGGCGACGGCGACGGTGCGCACCTCGACCGAAAACACCCAGCAGACCCGCGCGTTGGTGCAGAATGCGCGGCAATCGGCGCACAGCTCTTCCGGCGTCGTGCGCGATGCGGTGACGGCGATGCAGCGCATCAAGGCGGCGTCCGAGGAGATCAGCCAGATCATCGGCGTGATCGACGAGATCGCCTTTCAGACCAACCTCCTGGCGCTCAACGCCGGGGTCGAGGCGGCGCGCGCCGGTGACGCCGGCAAGGGCTTTGCGGTCGTCGCCTCGGAGGTGCGCGAGCTTGCCCAGCGCTCGGCCAAGGCCGCCAAGGAGATCAAGGCGCTGATCCACAATTCGGTTGCCGAGGTCGCCGAAGGCGTGCGCCTCGTCGGCGATACCGGCAACGCGCTGAAGGAGATCGAGGACTTCGTCGCGGCGATCGACACGCGGATTGCGGCGATCGCGACGGCTGCGACCGAGCAGACGGCGGGTCTCGGCGAAATCAACGCGGCCGTCAACGACATCGACGTCATGACGCAGAAGAATGCGGGCATGGTGGAGCGCACGGCCGACGTCAGCGTCCGGCTGGCCGAGGGCGCGCAGCGGCTGACAGAACTCGTCAACCGTTTCCAGCTCAACCGCCGTGCCGAGCGGCGCGAGGCGGGCACGGCAGCGGCGGCGGGCGGCATCGGCGATCG
>NZ_JTLA01000058.1:0-48041 GCF_000799055.1 Ensifer sp. ZNC0028 | reverse complement strand
TCGTGCCGAACGTCTGGGGACCCGGGCTGAAGTCGATCGTCTGGAAATTTCTCGGCACCACCGCCTGCGACGCCGAAGACGACGGACCTACTCCCGCCGCGTTCTTTGCGGTCACCGTGAAGGTATAGGATACGCCGCTCCACAGGCCCCGGACGGCGATCGGGCTTTGGGAGCCGACGCCGGTCTTTCCATGCGGGGACGATGTTACGACATATTCAGTGATCGCCCCGCCGCCATTGTTGGCGGGTGGCGTGAAGTTCACCTGGGCGCCATCCGGATCAAGCGTCGTTACCGCGCCGATCGTGGGAGCGCCGGGAGCGCTGACCACATAATTGAAGCCACCTGAAAACGTTGTCGAACCGATAGCCGTCGCGACCACGATGTCTGCCGGGCCAACCGCTCCTGCGGGCGCGACTGCCGTGATTTGGTTCGGGCTGTCGATGGTGAAGCTCGTCGCGGCAGCACCACCGAATTTCACCGACGTGGCTTCGGCAAATCCGGTTCCCGTGATGATCACCGAGGTGCCGCCCAAAGGCGAGGCGGTCGTGGGGCTTACGCTGCCGACGGCTGGAAAGGCGTTCGGCAGTGTGACGGAGATTGTGTTGGGCTGGGTGGCTATCGCGGCCTCGCCGCCGTACGGGGCCCCGTTTCTGTCGTAGCTGTAGAGCACGATGCTGTCGGAGGTGGCAGCCTCGTTTCGGACGGAGAGCAGCCTGATTGTGTAGGTGCCCGTCGACGCGTCGAAAGTGAAGCCGTAACGGGCATTTACCGTATCAACCAGGTCATCCGGCTTGGGGGTGTAAGACGTGCCGTCCACGACACCGATCGGAGCCTGATTATCCAAACGGGTTCCGTGAAGCCTGTACAGCCCGCCCCAGGTCGGAGGAATGTCGGGGAAATAGACATCGCAGGCGTTAAAGTTTCTGTCGACCGCCAGTCCAACGCTCGCAAATGAAATGCTCGGCCTGCACGGCACGGCCATCGCCTCGTCTGCGAGCCCACACATTGCGATCGCGCCCACAAGCAGCATCAGCAACGCTCGCGGCACGCGCATGCACCGTTGCAACGGTCCCAGGACCATCTTTGGCAACGCGAAAGAAGAATACACAGGCGGGAACGGCAGGCTTTTGAGCATTCGATTTGCCTAAGGGCGTTGTTGCAGGGGCAAAAAAACGGCACAGAACGCCATGGCCATGGCGCGCCTTGCGCGACGTGCATGGACCCTGGATGGACCGTTCGGTCAGTCGGCTACATCAAGCTTCGGCCGCAGCGACGGTCGGCGTCGGCAAGCTGTTGGCTCAACCTGCGCGTAGACGACAAAGAATTGATTTCATGATGTTTCCCCCAGAAGCTGGCCACTCATAGCGAGAGCGACGGAACAGGATCAACTAAAGAAGCAGGTTGTGGGTGAGTGCACCCAAAATTGAGTCACACAGGTGACGGCGTGACATGGTGATGCAACAGTGGATGGGTAGTAATGCCGGGGATGCCATCAGCCGTGGTGCGACAGACACAATCATGCCTTTAAGATCGCAAGACGCTTTCAGTCCCATAACGCCACTTGAAGGGTCGGCTTTCTTGGCCGTCCTGCGCGATGCGGCAAAAGACCTGCTCGCCATGCACGATGTCGCTCCGAGGGTGGTGCGCTATGTCGCCAGCATGCAGAAGTGGCTGATCACGCAGGCGATCATCGCGCTGCATTTTGAACGCAAGCGCGATGAAACGCGTTCGCCACTAACGGCGGGGGCGCTCATCGAGTTCTTCGCGCCACAGCTCCCCTTCAGCAAGAACACGCTTACGGCCCATCTGGCGGAAATGGTTGCCTATGGCTTGCTTGTCCCGCAGGAAAGCAGGGACAAACGCATAAGGCCATTGCGGTTGAGCGCCTACGGCGAAAGCATGATCGGCCAATGGCTGGCGAGCCATCTGGTCGCTCTCGATCGGCTCGATGGTGGTGATCGCGCGTCCAGGTTCGAGGGCGACCAGCGCCTGCTTGGACGCATCCACCCGCTGGCCGTTCGATCCCTCGCATTCGATCCAGCTTGGGCGCAGCCGCCGGCGAGCGTGGATCTGTTCGTGCGAACAGAAACGGGAAGCAATATCCTGCACGAACTCATCGGCCGGGTCCCGGCCGGCCTTGAGGTGTTTGATCGGCCGGTTTGTCTCGGAGCGCTCGCCGCAGGCGAGGTTTCGAACAGGCACACCCTGTCGCGCGGCCACGTATTGCGGGTATTTGCCCGGGCCAAATCGGACGGGCTCCTCGTCTGGAGCCTTCCCGGCAATCGAGGCGACCTGTTCGTCTCCGAAACCCTGCTCAACGACTATGTTCGCTGGCAGGCGATCAAGTTCGCGGCCATTTCCGTGGCCTATCGGCGAGCGCAAGAGGACTTGGGGTGCGAACAAGCGCATGAGCCGGCGATGGCAAAGTTCATCGCTTGAGGGGATGCCACGACGAGGCCGCCAGTCGCGTCGCGCCGAGCCTTGAAACAATCCGCCCTCACGAATGGTGTGACGGACAGAAGCTGCTCGCGCCATCGAGTTGCTTGGCCAAGACGATCATCCCGGCAAGGTCCGCTTTCACGGGTTTTGCGAAACGCGTCACGCCCAGTTCGACAAAGCCCCATTTGAGATAGGCACGTCGTGCCTGTTCTGCCGACGCCATCACGTCCAGCCAGACATAACGGCTGCCTTCCTGCTTCGCCTGGGTGATGGCTCATTCCACGAGTTTACGGCCAATGGCCTGCCCCTTGGCGGCCGGCAGGAGATAAAGTCGTGGGATCTCAGTGCCGCCGGGCTTTGACCGGATCGGGTCGACGGCCCCAATGATCATCGTGAGAAAGCCGACAATTGCCTCATCCACCTGCGCCACCCAGACGCGCGCCTCCGGACGTTGGAGCAGCTGCGAGAATGCGTCCGAATTGAACGTCGCCAGTTGACGCGCCAGGGCAGCGCTGTCGTCCCAGAGATACGCATATTCTGCGGCATAGGCCGCTGGTCCGACATAACCAAGCTCCCCGACATCCGCCGCCGTCGCGCGACGGATGCGTGGTTCCAGCCGATCCATAAGGCATTCCTCCCGGTGAACGCGCGGACTATTGCACCGCATTCCCCGAACTTCAAATCTCAAGCCGCAACGAGCGGCCAAGCGGGCGGCTGACCGCCCGCTGGCGAGTTGGCGTTCGGATGCGCTGTTCGGACGGCTCGGCGGCGGCGGCTCACGCAAACGTGCAAGGACGTGACCGGCAACGCATTGCATCGGGTTCAAACCCTGCTAACACCCGGCTCCTCAAGCACCGCATTGGAAGATCGACAACCGGTCGACGTCGGAATTTCGCGTGAGGGCCTGCTTTGCCTGGCGCCCTTCATTGATCCCGACCGACCTGTCTCCCATATGCGACGGGCCCCGCCCCTCCTCCCGGCGGGCTCGACAACAACGACCAAGGAAGAACAAAAAAATGAACAATAATGGACGCCTATCGGGCAACTCCTTCGCTGCGCCGAACCTTCGCGATCGCCTGACCGCCGACGGCCTCGCCTATCTGGTCGCCCTGATGCCGGTATTCCTGTTGCTCTGCTAGCTTCGGCTACCGAGCTTCGGGCCGGTGCCTGTCCCTTGAGCGCTCTGGAAGCGAGCCTCAAAGCCACCTTCGGCGCAAGAAAGAACCCCATTCCGCTTCAATTCTCAGCTTTCGCAGTCGGTCGCCGCTCGTGACGTGCGCGGCGTACGAATTGGTGAAGGTGACGAGCAGGATGCGCGCCATCTTCGGATCTCCTCCGGTCCGCTCAAGTTCGTCGGCGATCTCTTGGTGGAGCGATTGGCTCGACGCGGGCTCGGCGATACGCCGCTCCGCCATCTCCAGCATCCGCTCGACAAAGGCGAGATCGATCACATAAGCCGGCATAGATTTGCCGATCATGACGATACCTCGCGGCCTGCAGAAAAGGTCCGGGATAGTGTCTCGTTCTTGGAAACGAGCGGGCGGCCCGTCTGAGAGAAGGTGGGATTCCGAGCCTTCCGGGGCGTTTCCTGTCCTCTTCGGAAAAGCATCATGCTCCCTCTCCTTCTCACGCAATAGGCCCGGCAAGGATCGGGCCGAACGACATCCCTATGGGAGCCCAACCGCCAAAGGCGCGAAGAGTTCCAAAGGAAAATCAATTTTTGCGATTAAAGGCCGGCGCACGTTCCAAGATCAACGCGAACCGCGCGAGCCCAGATGTGCGAACAGAGCTCGTGCCGACGGGCTCAGTTCTTCTTCCGCCCGCACGCAGACGGACAGCCGCCGCGTCGCCCAGTCATCGGCAAGGCGCACGAACGCAGTCTTTGCGGATCTGCCGCCGCGGCGCGCCGCCGTCTCCGGCATGATGGCAAGACCGACACCCGCCGAAACGATCTGACACAGGCCCTCGAAGCTGCGCAGGCGCGTGCGGATCTTCAGCGTCTGACCCAATCGGCGCGCGTGCGCGTCGATGTGGCCCTGCAATGCGCCATCCGTCAGGCCGACGAACGGCTGGTCGACAACGTCGGCAAAGTCGACATGCCTGCTTGCCGCCAGTGCATGATCGCGCGGGATCACGACGACGAGGCGGTCGATGGCGAAGGGGCGCAGTTGCAGGCCGCCCGTATCGACCTGGTCCGAAAGAATGCCGATCTCCACGAGGTCGGCGGCGACGGCTCTCGCAATCTCGATGCTTTGGCGTTCCTTCAGATCGACGTCGATCCGCGGATGTGTCGCCATCCAGGCGCCGAGCCGCTGCGGCAGAAACTCCGTGAGTGCGGCTGTATTCGCCGCGAGCCGGATTGTTGCTCGAAGACCGTCGGCGTGTTCACCAAGCTCTCCGCGCATCCGCGCCATCTGCCGCAGGATCAGCCGGGCGTGATGCGCCAGCGCTTCTCCGGCCGGCGTCGGCCGCACCCCACGGCGGCCACGTTCGAGCAGCTTGACCTTGCCGATCGCCTCCATGTCACGCAGGCGTTCGCTGGCCGCCGGTAGCGAAAGCCCGGCATCCGCTGCGCCATGGGTTATGCTGCCGGCATCCACCACGGCAAGAAACAGTCGAAGGTCGGTGAGGTCGAAGCGCATGCAAACGAGGCTATCGGAAAAACAGCCTTCGGACCAGCCGAAGTCTGATTGCGGATGATCCGCATTGTGCCGGTGCGGGTATGCGCTATGCGCTATGCCGGTGGCATGCTCGATCTTGCTCCGTCCCTCGCCGTTGCGATTGCCGCAACTTTCTTCGCCGCCGGCATCCTCAAGGGCGTCACCGGCATGGGGTTGCCGACCCTGGCGATGGGTGTGCTCGGTACGCTCATCTCACCCCTTGCCGCCGCCAACCTGTTGATTGCCCCGTCCTTCGTGACGAACGTCTGGCAGCTTCTTGCCGGCCCGAGCTTCGGCGCGCTCGCTATTCGGCTTTGGCCGATGATGCTGGCGGTCGTCGTCGGCACGCTCAGTGGTTCATCGGTGCTTGCCGGTGGAAGCACCGCGCTGACGACGGGCGCGCTTGGTGCAGCACTCGTTCTCTACGCGGCCTTCACACTCTTTGCGCGTCAGCTACACGTACCGGCAAAGTGGGAGCCGTGGCTGTCTCCGGTCGTCGGCGCGGCAACCGGGATCGTGACGGGCGCAACTGGCGTCTTCGTCATCCCGGCCGTGCCCTACCTGCAGGCGCTTGGTCTTGAACGGGACGACCTGGTGCAGGCGCTCGGCCTCTCATTCACTGTCTCCACGATCGCCCTCACCGCCGGGCTCGTCTGGCAAGGCGCCTTCGAGGCCGACAATCTGCTCGTCTCCAGTCTCGCCATTGCGCCGGCGCTCGTCGGCATGTGGGCAGGGAAACTCGTTCGCAGCCGTGTCAGCCCGTCCGCATTCCGGCGCGGTTTCCTCGTCTGCCTGCTCGTTCTCGGCGCCGAAATGCTGGCGCGGCCGCTTCTATAAACGGGTCATCCAGTCCGCTGTTTGGTCACGTAGGGACTGCGAACTCCCGCAACGGGATGCTGCCCCGCCACACACGGCGGCGGCCGGATGATTGTGACAACAGCACGCTCGAGAAAAATGGCTCAATCTATTGTAGAGACTGTGTTTTAAGGTCGCCCTGCCCTGGAATTCATGCTGGCATGATCTTCAGCGCGATGACGCCGCCGGCGATCACCAGCATTGCGGTTGCCCGCGAGAGAGTGATGGCTTCGCCGAAGAGCAGCACGCCGCAGAGAACGGATCCGACGGCGCCGATGCCGGTCCAGACCGCGTAAGCTGTACCTAGCGGCAAGGTCTTGAGCGCCTGGGTAAGCAGGGAGAGAAAGACAACCAACGCGACGATCGAGACCAGCGTCCAGGACAGGCGGCTGTAGCCGTTCGAGAACTTGGTGCTGACAGCCCAGGCGACGTCTGCAACCCCGGAGAGAACAAGATAGATCCAGGCAAGCGATGTGGATGACATGGCAATTCTCCGGCGTTCGGCAGATCGCGATCGGTTGCGGCTTCAGACGAGTTTGATGATGGCGACACCGGCCAACAGCAGCACCACGCCGCCCAGGCGCAGCCCCGACACGGACCGCTGCGGCAGGCGGAACCAGCCGTAGCGATCGACGAAGACGCTTGCGACCTGCTGGCCGGCCACGGTGAGGCCGACAGCGGCGGCTGCGCCGATCGCCGGGATCGCGGTAAAGACAGTAGTGACATAGGTCGCTCCGGCGAGACCCCCGAGCCATCCCCACCAGGGCATTGTCTGCACGCCGGCGATGTCAGGGCGGGATGTCTTTTGCCCAGCGAGCACCAGAAGCATCACCGCCGCCATGGCGAGCGTGGCGACGAGAAACGAGATCGCGCCTACTGCGAACGGCGCACCGCCGAGATCATGGCGCAGGAGCGCATTGACGGCACCCTGGGCCGGGAGCACGGCGCCTGCCATCAACGCAAGGGCGATCCAGCCGACCCGATCAGCTCTAAGATTGTCCTTCCCGCCTTGCCCGAACACCACCATGGCAACCCCGAGGAGCACGACGAGCGTGCCGACGGCGGCCCCGAGCCGCAGTCCCGCCTGCGGCACGCCCAGCAAGCCGAAACTATCGAGCGTGAGAGAAGCAAGCATCTGTCCGGCGATGAACAACCCGACGGAAGCGACGGCGCCAAGGCGGGGGAAGAGAACGATGGTCGAAACGACGTAGACGGCCGAGGCGGTGCCGCCGATGAGGTGCCACCACTTGACCGCGGGAATTGCGCCAAGGGCAGCGATTGTCCCCGTCAGGAGGGTGACGAGAAACAACAGGCCGGTGCCAATCGCGAGCTGAAGCGTGGTCGCCGCAAAAGGCGATCCGACGGCTTTGGAAAGTTGGGCGTTAGCGCCCGCCTGAACGGCGAGCAGGCCACCCGCAAACAAAGCCAAGGGAACGAACAGGGTCTCCATCACGGGACCTCCTGGATGAAAATGACGTTGAAAATGGAGGAAGGGTTGATCAGGTGGACGCGCTCTAGTGCGGCGATGCCTGAGGACGGTGCGGGGCGGCCGAGTGAGCACTCGTCCTAAGCACCCGATCGCCGAAGAATGGGATCATCTCGTGTCGCTCCACCGACCGGCCCATCCGATCGTGAGACCAACATTATCCGGTGCTCCGTTGCAGAACGATCTGTCGTTTTGCCTAGTGCCTCTGCGTATTTGCACAGCCGCATTCAATGACGGCTCCAGACCGAATGGGTCGTCTAGACCGTGGAACTCGATTGCGAAAAGCGATTGACAATACGCGGTGGTGGCAGTGCAAATTCGCCCATCCGACGAACAACCTGTTTTAGGTTTGCGCAATCATGCACAGCCATCACCGTATCGACTGGGAAGACCTCCGCTTTGTTCTGGCGGTTGCCGAGGCGAATTCCCTTGCTGCCGCCGCCAGGGCGCTCGGTGTCAATCACACGACCGTACTCCGGCGTGTCGGGTCGTTCGAGCAGAAGCTCGGGGTCCGGCTGTTTGACCGGCTCCCATCCGGCTATACGCTCACTGCCGGCGGCGAGGAGCTCCTGGCGGTGGCCCGGCAGATGGCTGACACGGTCACGGAGCTCGAGCGCCGCTTGACGGGGCAGGATTTGCGGCTCGAGGGTAGCCTGAGGATCACCACCACCGATACGCTCATGGCGTCGATCCTGCCCTCGATCCTGGCCGATTTCCGTCAATGTCATCCCGGCGTCCTGCTCGAGGTCAGCACCTCGAATGCGCTTGCAAACCTCTCGCATCGCGACGCGGACGTCGCCATACGCCCCGCGGTCGATTCACCGGATGCTCTGGTCGGCCGGCGGATCGCCAAGGTCGCTTTCGCCGTCTATGCGGCGCCGTCCTATCTTGACCTTCGGGGACTGGCCGCTGCCGATACGATCGATATCGCACGGGAACACTGGATCGGGCTCGGCGACGCGCTTGCGTCCACGAGCGTGGCACGATGGATGCGCGCGACGCTCGCGGGACCCGCGGTCTTGCGTTGCGATTCGCTGGTCACGGCGCGCGAAGCGGCAATGGCCGGCATCGGTCTTGCGGCCCTGCCCTGCTATCTCGGCGATACGACGCCCGGTCTCATCCGCATCGGCGCACCGGTCGCCGATATGACGAGAGAGCTTTGGCTTCTCACACACGAGGATCTGCGGCGCACGGCCCGTGTCAGCGCCTTCACCGAATTTGTCGGCCAGGCGCTCGCAAAACACCGCCGGCTTCTCGAAGGCAACAAGCCCTCCACTTAGGAGTTCCCTCGGGAACGGCCAACGTGGACGGAGCGCTTAAGATCGCTGCAAAATCCAGTTGGTCAGGGACACGTCAGATGCCTAGCTCAGTTTGCGAAACCTATCCCGGAATATGCGAAAAAAGCCGCCTGAAATATCCGAGGCCGCGCCGTCTCCTGCGTGCCGCAAATGAGAACCTCCGGGGTGCGCCACGCCCAATACTATCCACGCCGGTCGTCATTCCGTTGACCCTTGAAAGCGAGCGTGTCTCGGCAATCCGGATCGGATCGACCGTCTCTATGCTGGGATTGCTCATTCTTGCCGCTCATATCGGAACGACGGCCGTGGCGGGCATCCTTGCTGGCGCGTTCGATGGACTGTTGATCGAGGCGTCGTCGATCCTGTGGTGAGCGAAGTGGATCACACGTCACGTCGGGTCGTCAGAAGCGATTGACCACATTGCGGTTGGTCAGCGTTCCCGTCGCAAAAGCAAGGCTGGCCGCGGCGACGAGCGTGTCGCTGTAGGCGGTCGCCTTTGCGACTTTCGCCTGCAGCAGCGCCGTCTGCGCGATGCTGACATCGGTGATCGTGCCCAGGCCCTGCTTGTAGTAGTCGACCGCAGCATCGTAGGTCGTCTGAGCGGCGGTCGTCAGCTCGCTTGCTGCCGCATAGCCGGCCAAGCTGGTGCGTAACAGATCATAGGCGACGACGACTTCGCGCGCCGCGGTGTTTTGCAGCTGCGCCATCTCCTGCTCGGCAGCGCCGACCTGTGCCATCGCCGACTGCAGCCGTGCATCGCGCAACCCTCCATCGTAAATCGGGAAACTCAGGCCGATCATCAGGTTGGCGTTTGGCTGGTTGACCCGGATCGTCGAGCGCTGGTCGAAACGGGTGTCCTCGACGCTGAGCGAGCCGATGTTGCGGTTCACGTTGCCCACCAGCGCAACCTTCGGCATGAACTCCGCGCGGGCGGCCGCAATACCGTTCTTGTCGGCCTGCAGGCGAGCAAAAGCCGCCTGCACATCCGGGCGACGCTGGAGCGATGTCGCAATCAGCCGGTTGAGGTCTTCGGGTACGGCCTTCGGCAGAGCGCGATTGCTGCCGTCGGCGATGCGGATCTCAAGGGTTGGCGAGACCCCGACCGCTTCGAGAAGCGTCATGTAGGCATTGCGCTCGTGCCCTTGCGATTGGGTCAGGTTGAAGCGCGCCTGTGCCACCTGCTGGTTTGCCTGAGCGACTTCGATCGATGTGGCGATGCCGCGGCCCATGCGCGCCTTGGCGGCCGCCTGAACAAGCTCGGCATTCTGCACCGTCTGGCGAGCGATCTTCAGTTGAACGCGCGCCGCCGTCAGGACGAAATAGGCGTTGGAGACATCGAAGATCAACTTCTGGTGGGTGCCGTTGAAGGTGACGTTTGCGGCAAACGCCAACTGCGTCGCCGCCGCTTTCCCCGCATCCCGCCCGCCGAAATCGAGGAGCAGCCACTTGACGGTCAGGGATGGAATGAACTGCGCGCCGGTTGTCGTCAGCGTGCCGGGCGCGATCGGTATGGGACCGCCGATGCCGGGGGCGGTCGCCGACGTCTGCTCAAGGCCAGCCAGAACATCGGCCGTCAGGAGAGGCAGGTACACCGCGTCGGTCATGCCGACGGCGATCGCCGCCTGCCGGGCGCGCTGCCAGGCGGCACGCGTGATCGGATTGGTTCGCTGGGCGATATCGACCAGTTCCGGCAAGCTGTAGTCGTGTTTCGGATCGATCGTCGGCGTCGCGATCGTAATCGGGATCTCAGGGTTCGGCGCGAGAGAAAAATCCGGCGCGCCAGCGCTCGCCTTCGCGGCTTCCTTGTTGCTCGTTCCCGAAACGGCCGGCCGGTCGGCGCTCGGTGGCGCCAGATCATCGAGTGCCGCGGACGTGCAGGCTGCCGGGATCGACAATGCGCCAAGGAGAACGGCGCCTCGGGCGGCACGGCGCAAGCTTCGGCAAAGGGCGATCGCCCCTCCCGAAACCCACCTCGCCCCCGCAGAAACCATCATTCCAAGGTATCCCCCGCTGCCAGCCGCCGAACCACAGTCTCGATCTTCTCGTAGAGTTCAAGCCTCCAGGCGAGCTCGTCGCGAATTCGCCGGGGAAAACCTCGCGCATCGTCGCTTGCCTGCCGGGCGCGGGCGAGACGGGCTTTCAGCCGCCGAAGCGCCAGGGACAGATCAGAATTTGGCTTCGTCGGGGGCCAAACCTCCAATCGCTCGGCCTGATCGTTCAGCCATTGCGCCACCGTGCGTTCATAGCCAACGACGGCGCGTTTGAGCGGCGCAGACGCGCCACGCAACGGGCCGAAGGCGCGGTCGTGTTCGCGCAGTTCGACGATGGGTGCGGCCAGTTCCTGCAGGCCGAGGGCAATACACTCCGTCGTCCAGGCGTCAATGTCTCCGCGTCGCACGTTTGCGGGCTCGAACCGCAGCAGTTCGCTCCGACGCAGGGCCCCGGCGAGACCGCTGATCAGCTCGGCATAGTCGCCGGTGCGGCCGCCGCGGCGCGCCAAGAGGTCGGCAAGCATGGCGCCGCTTGCCGCAAGGCCCTTGCGTATTCCCTGCCCGATGCTGACCGGCCAGATCGTCGAGAAGACGACCGAAACGACGATGTTGCCGAAGATGATGCCGATGATGCGATCGCGCGCCTCGTTGAGATCCAGGCTCGGGCCGAAACCGTGCAGCACGACGAGGAAGAAGCAGAGCGCCATCTGCCAGCCGATGTAGGAAATGCGCTCCGAACCGACGGAAATCCATGCCGCAATGAGGCTGACCGTACCGACGAGGAAAGCGAGCTGACCGATATCCGTCATGTGCGGCACGAGCCAGATCGTCGAGCCAATCGCCACGGCGCCGCCAAGCAGGCAGCCCGTCAGCCGCAGTGCCAGCTTGTGCATGGTCTCGCCCGTCGTCCCAAGCGCCACCATGAAGCAGGTGATCAGCGCGGTGTGGATCGCAAACCAATCGAGGGCCGTATAGGTGATGTAGGTGATCATCACCGCAAGCAGCGCCTTCAGCGCGAACTGCGTGTAGAGCGGATTGCTGAAAGCATCCGGCAGGAAGAAACCTTCCTCAACAGCGCCTGACGCGAGCGCGGGCTGGTCAACCCCCGCCAAAATGTCGACGATCCTTTCAACCTGGCGCACCGGGAGGGGATCGGCGGCTTTGAAGGCACGAAAATCAGGCGAGCCGAGCAAGCCCTGTTCGGGCGGCTTATGTCTACGGATCGCTTCGGCAATGCGGCGAAGAACCTCCTCCGCCGCAGCATTTTCCCGCGGCCTTCGCTCATCGAGCGATAGGGCGAGTGCCAGTGTCAGCAGATCATAGGACGCGTCCGTCGCCGCCTTCATGCGCGCCACGTCGCGCTTGCCCATCAGCGCCAGCAACTTTGCGAACCCGGCATATTTCTTGAGCTCGCCATTGCCTTTGGCCAGCAATGCCGCAGCCACAGGTTTCGCCGCGTCGTCTCCGCCGGCCAGAAGCCGGCCTGCCACTTCCAACCGTTCGGCGATCGCGGAGCGAAGCTTTCGCGCCGGGCTATGGCCGGCGATGACATGGATCGCGACCAGGTAGACGACCGGGAAGAACACCACCACCCACATCCAGGCGAGCCCTCGGATCAGCAGTTCCGGGATCGGCACGATGTCGTAGAGCGTCATGACGAAGGCAAAGACCATGGCGACCGTGCCGATCGGCGGCCCGGCGCGGCTTGCCTGCGTCAGGTACATGCCACCGAACGTAAAGAAGGCGACCAGCGCCAGGCGCAAGGCCGGCTCGTCCGCCACGACCATGAGGCAGACGATGGCCAGCAAGATCCCGATCGTCGCGCCGACCAGCAAGCCGATGGCGATGAGGATGCCGGAGCCGGCATCGGCTCTGAAAGCGAAAAAGACGAGATAACAGGAGATCGCCGCTTCGGGGACCTGCAGCGCCATCGCCGTCACCGCAACCAGCGTGGTAACCAGCGCCATGCGCAGGGAAAGGTCCAGCCGGCCCGGATAGGGCTGCAACTCGTCCCAGAGGATCGACGTGTAGCGGACGCTACTTCGCGGCTGGAACAGCATCGGCGTCGTTGCGCGCGGGCCCGATGACGACGACGGCGGAGGCGCCGACGCGCATCAGGTCCTCCGGCGGGTTTTCAAGCCGCACATGTACGGGAAAGCGCTTGGCGACCCGCACCCAGTTCAGCGAGTTGGAAACGATCGGTATGCCGAGGATCGTGGCGGAGTCTTCCGAGCGCACGCCCCAGCCGACACCTTCGACGGTGCCGGAAATACGACGCTCCGGATCCGCCATGACGAAGACATCGGCGCGGCTGCCGATGGCGATCGCCTTGAGCTCCGTTTCGCGGAAGAAGGCGACGGTCTCCCATTCGGCCGTGTCGATCAGGGTAAACAGCGTTTCGGCAGGAACCACGACCTTGCCGACCGTCGTGCGCAAGCCGACGATCTTGCCGTCGAACGGCGCCCGCACGATTGTGTTGTCCAGGTCCCGCTCGGCAAGCGCGACCGTCGCCCGCGCGACATCCGCCTGGGCCTTGCGGGTATCGAGGGTGCCGATGACCCGGTTTGCGCCGTGGGCCGACTGCAACGCCTGAGCAAGGCTGACCTCGGCATCCTTGACGGCGGTACGCGCCTCGTCGACCTGCTGCGCCGTCACGAACCGCTTCGGCAAGAGCGGCTCCAGCCGCTGCTGTGTCTGGCGCGCGAGCATGACATTGTTCTTTGCGCGGGCGATCTGCCGGTCCGCAACGTCGGCATTGGCACGCTCGAGATCGAGATTGCGCTCTCCCTGCGCCACTTCCGACTGCGTCGCCTTCAGTTCGGCCTGCGCCTGCTCAAGGCGAAGGCGATAGGGTTCCGGATCGAGGCGGAAAAGCACGTCGCCCTTCTTCACGCTCGCATTGTTGCGCACTTCGACGGCGATGACCCGGCCCGGCACGCTCGCGGCGATCGCGACCGTCGGCGCATCGATTTCAGCGACGTCCGTGCGCGGGCTGCGATCGACCTGCCAGAAAGCGAAATAGACCGCGAAGGCCGCGCTGGCGATGATGAGAGGGCCAAGCACGCGCGCGACCGCGCGCCGGAAGAGGTCGCCGGCGCTCAATGCGGTGCTCCGCCAAAGGCCAGGTACCAGTAGACGATGCTGGTGGTGAGCGCGAGCGAGAGGTAGACCAAAAGCGGCGCCGGGAGGTGTTCGTCGATGCCCGCGTGCACGAGGATCAGCCGTGCGACGACCGTCGTGACGATACCGAGCCCGGCACAGAGCAGCCAGGCTGGAAAATACGAGCCGAACACCACGATCGAAGGCGCAAGCGGATCCCGGGCACACCCCACGACCGTCAGCATCCCCACCGACAAAAGTGCGCACCCGATCGTCCGCCGCCGGCGGCCGGCACGCATGCTAAATCGAACCACACCATCCCCCATGTCATGGCCATTGTCATGCAATTGCCGATACTGGTGAATTACGCGAGCCGATTCAACCATTCATGGACCTGCATCACCAGGGTTCGGGAGACGACCGGTCGTTGAAGGGCTGATGATCAGTGGTTCCTGCGACGGACGGCCCCAATTCCTTGTAGAGGCAATCAAGGGCACAGGCGTTTTTTAGCTGTCGGCCCGCTCGGCCAGGCGCCGCAGCCCAGGGATGTCCTTCAGCGTCAGCTTCTGCCGTCCGCCGACGACGAGGCCCCGCCCCTCCCAAGCGCTGAGGATGCGCGAGACCGTGTGCAGCGTCGTTCCGGTCATCTCGGCGATATCCTGACGCGAGATCGGAAAATCGATGCGGATGCCGCCGCTTTCCGGTTTTCCGGCCTGTTCGGCCAGCCGAAGCACCGTGTGTGCGACGCGGCGCTCGACTTCTTCGGTCGACATTTCGCGGATACGGGTATGGGCCTCGTCGAGGCGCTGGCCGATCGTATGGAGGGCATTGACCGCAAGATGCGGATTTTTCTCGACGAAGATGTTCCAGAGTTCCGTCGGCCAGGCGAGGACCAGGCTTTCGGTCGCCGCCGTCGCCGTGCCCGGATAGTCGCTGCGCTGCAGTGCCCGGGCGAAACCGAAGAGATCGCCGGGATTGACGACCCGCACGATGATCTGTTGCCCGTCCTTGGTGACCTGGGTCACCTTCAGCCGACCATTCAGCAACAGGAAGAAGAAATCGGCCGTCGCACCTTGTTCGAACACGGCCTCGTTCTGCGGCACGCGCCGCACCGTGGCGCGCGTCAGCAGCGTGTCCAGTTCCGGGTCGCTCATCTTCTGAAACAGAGGGAGCGATTTGACGAGTGTGCGATCGAGTGCAGCCACGTTGGCCCTACATCCTGCCGATTAGAAATTGCCTCTGCTCTAGCATAGCGCCGGGTCCTGCAAAAGGACCCGGCATTTATGCACTAGAGAGGGTTTTCCCAGCAATTTCATCGGCCGTCCCATCTCAGCCCGCACCCTGAAACCGGCGTTCGAAGGCATAGAGATAGCCCGAATACCAGCGGCCGTCGCGCACGAGCCGGAAGCCGAGATTGTCAGGCGGGACGCCGACCGCACAGCCTCCGCTCTTCGGATCCCGGATGAAGAAGCTCATCGACGCCCGATGCTTGCCGTTGACGACGAAGATGCCGCAGGCGGGCGCCTCCTTTAGCACCTCGCCGTCGTCGCCGATCGTGACGCGGCGGTGGCAGGTCTCAGTCCATTCCCAGACGTTGCCGTCGAGATCGGCAACGCCGTACTCGTTCTCGCCGAAGGCGCCCGAGGGCTGCGGCATCGGGTTCTTCGCCCGCTGCCGACTGGATTCGCGCTCGTAGTCCGCAAGCCAGCGCAGCGCCGGATTGTCCTTGGTACCATCGATCCCCAGCGCATCGTCGGGGAATTTGGACCCGGCGGCGAAGGCCCATTGCTGGTCGGTCGGAAGGCGCCAGACCGCGCCGGTCTTCTTGGTCAGCCATGCCGCGTAGTCGGTCGCGTCTGTGTAGTTCACTCCAGTCATCGGCACACCCGACAGCCCGGCGCCATGGCCGCCTTCCGGCTGCTGGCAGCCGCCATCGGCGACGCAGCGCTCGTAGTCGTCGCGCGTCACCTGATACTTCATGATCTCGAGCGGCTGCTTGAGGGCGGCAACCACGATCGGCGCATCGACGGCAAATCCGTTCTTCAGGAAGTGGCCCTCGGCGCGATAGCTCATCTGACGCGGCGCAATCGTGACGGTCACCGGCGGCCGGATCGACAGATCGATGCCGTCCTTGAGATCGTCGAACAGCCCTACCTTCGCCGAAAGCACGCCGCCGATTGCCGCCAAAAGGACGGCCGGGGCTGCGAGCGAGAGGAGCGAAACCGCAGTTTTCTTGGTGCTGGGCATGGGAGGTCTCCGGGGGAAGTAGCACGCGCCTGTTGGCGCGTACCTTTGTTCGCACGTGGGGTCGCTGTCGGCGCGGCCCCACGATCATCCGCTGTCACCCGGCTACATCGACGCCGGCTTGACGACCGATGTCATCAGGTCGTCGTTCCATTCGCCGGTGACCTTGAAGTGGCCAGCGGCACCCAGCTCGAACGCCTCGATCAGGTTGTGGTTGACGTAGGCGTACACACCCGGTTGGCGGAAAGTGTAGAAGGCAGCGCCCGCGGTACCACCCGGTATGAGCCAAGTTTCCTGGTCGAGGTCCGGCGGGTTGCGGAACTTGCCGGTCGCCCAGACATAGTCACCATGTCCGCCGATCAGGTGCGGCCGCGTATCGCGGTTGGCCTGCGAATGGACGACGAGCACGCGCTCGCCCACGGCCGCGGTCAAGGCATGATCGCCGGTCAGCGCGCCGACCGCGCCGTTGAAGACGATGTGGGTCGGGGTGAGCGTGCGCATCGCCTTGACCGCATCCTCATAGGCTTCGCCGGGGGTTTCGTACTTCTTGTAGTTCCCGGCCTCATCCTTCGGCACGTAGAAGTCCTGCTCGCCGACATAGTAGATCTTGTCGTAGGTCAGCGGCTGGCCCTTCTCGTCCTTCAGGCCGTCGCGCGGCAGCACCATGATGGCGCCGTTCATGCCCGAGGTTACGTGCCAGGGCACCATGCCTTCAGGCGCGCAATGGTAGACGAAGACGCCGGGCTTGGTCGCCTTGAAGCGCAGCGTGGTTTCCTCGCCCGGGTTGACCTGGGTCAGCGCCCCGCCACCGAGCGCGCCGGTCGCGGCGTGGAAGTCGATGTTGTGCAGCAGCGTGTTGGTGTCAGGGTTGATCAGCCGCAGTTCGACATAGTCGTTCTCATGCACCACCATCAGCGGACCAGGTACCGAACCGTTGAAGGTCATCGCGTGGATCTCGGTGCCCTCGCGGTCGATCACCAGCTTCTTTTCCTCGATCGTCATGGTGAACTCGACGATGCGCGGTCCGGTCTTGGCGACCTGGTCATGGGCGTGCACGAAAGGCGGCTTGACAAGGTCGACCTTCACGCGAGGCAAAGTCGAGATATCGACGGGGGCAGCACCGGCCGCCGCGGCAGCGCCAGCGGCATGCGCCTGAGCGGTGTGGAGAAGCGGCGCAACCGCGCCCGCCAGGGCAGCGCCGGCAAGCATCGTCCGGCGGGTCATCTGAAGTTGTTCAGTCATCTTGCTCTCCTTCGGCGCGTTCCAGCGGCCGGGATTGGCCTTCTGCGAAACGCGCCTGTATTCAACGCGTTAGGGTGGGCGGCGCCGACTTTGGCGGCCTCACCTCCGGTCTCGACCACCGGTCCCCCAGCAGTCACACAAGAAGTAGAACCACAGACGAATCGCGTCTTTGTCTTGGAACAAATCGTTGCGAGGAGATCGCTTTTCTTTGCGCCTTGCGGCGTCGGTGGTCCGACCGGGCCGCGATACTTGCGTTTTCGCAAAGAGGGCCTTCGAACCCATTGATAGATCAAGCCTCATCCGCAAGTCCCTAAAGGACGCACGACGAGGACCACGACCATGTTGGACAGATTGATAAGACCGAAACCAAGCGGCGGCATTCCGCGCGGGCTCTCGACCACCGGCCCAGTGCTTTTCTCCTATGGCTTCCGGCCGTTCTTCCTCGCAGCGGCCCTGTGGGCGATCGGCGCCATGGCGCTGTGGATCGCCGCACTGATTCTCGGACTAGACCTAGCCGGCGACTACGGTGCCGCCCATTGGCACGCGCACGAGATGCTCTTCGGCTTTTCCTCCGCCGTTCTCGGCGGCTTTCTGTTGACGGCGATCCCGAACTGGACCGGACGGTTGCCGGTTTCCGGCCGACCGCTCGCGGCCCTCTTCGGGCTCTGGGTCATTGGTCGAGTTGCTCTCCTGTCGAGTGGATTCATCGGCCTCCCTGTCGCAGCCGCTGTCGAAGCTCTGTTTCTGCCGGTGCTGTTGCTGATCTGCGCGCGCGAGGTGATCATCGGTCGCAAGTGGAAGGACCTCAAGGTGATCGGCGGGCTCATAATTTTGTCCGCCGCCAATATCTGGTTCCACCTCTCGGTCCTCGGCAATCTCGATGTCGACGCCGCAGCGCGGCTGGCGATCGGGGCCTATACCATGCTGATCATGATCGTCGGCGGACGCATCGTGCCCAGCTTCACCCGCAACTGGCTGAACAAGGTTGGCCGCACCGATTTCCCGGTGCCCTACAACCGGTTCGACACCGCGGCAATCCTGATCGGCGTTGCGGCGCTCGCCGCCTGGACCTTCGCGCCCGTTCATATCATCACGGCGGCAATCGCGCTCATCGCCTCCGCCTTTCATATGGTACGGTTGCTGCGCTGGCATGGATCGCCGACGTGGCCGGAGAAGCTGCTCTTCGTCCTGCACGTGGCGTACGCCTTCGTGCCGCTCGGCTTCTTGGCGATATCGGCCGGCGCGATCGAGCTCGTAACTGATTACCCGGTCATGCATGTGCTGACCGTCGGTGTGATCGCTTTCATGATGCTCGCCGTGATGACACGCGCCACGCGCGGCCATACCGGACGGCCACTGGTGGGATCGGCACTCACCAGTGCCTCCTATGTCGCGATTGCGGGCGCGTCGCTGATCCGGCCGCTGGCCGAGGTGCTGCCGGCTCACTACCACCATCTAATTGCGCTTTCGGGTGTGTTGTGGATCGCCGCCTTCGCACTGTTCACGGTGGAATACGGACCGATGCTGGTGCGCGAACGCCGCGCGCCCCGCGCCTCGTCCTGACCGCACGCCCGAACCCCAATGCAAAAGGCGCCGCATCTGCGGCGCCTTTTCTTTTCTAGAAGGCTGGTCCTAGAAGATGCTGCCGTGGCCAAGTTCCAACGCGCCGTCGGCGATCATGTCAGGCGTCCACGGCGGCTCGTACGTCAGCCGGACCTCGGCATACTCGACGCCCGGCACGTACCAGACGCAGTTCTGCACCGCTTCCTTCAGGAACGCGGTCGCCGGGCAGCCTTTGATCGTCGTCGTCATGGTGACGCGGGCAATGCCGCCCTCCTGCACGTCGATGTCATAGATTAGGCCGAGATCGACGACGTTCTTGCCCATTTCGGGGTCGATGATGATGCGCAAGGCATCGCGGATCTTGGCTTCGAGGTCCAGGTTTTCAGGCGCCGACATGGGAACGCCTCCCGCCGATGCGAATGAGGATCCGATAGGTCTCGCCGGTCGTATCGAAATTGCCGGCCCATTTGTGGCCGCGCTTGGCGAGTTCCGGATAGAGGAACAGCGGCTCGCGCGCAAGCAAGGCGAACAGAACCTCGCCTTCGGCCATCTTCTCGGCCGTCGCCAGGATGCGCACCATCGGTTCAGGCGGATCGAGCTCCGTCAGATCGAGCTGCCGGCTCGGATCGGGCCAGGTGTCGAGTTCCGTTTCACCGGCCGAAAGCCTGATCCCCTCGACCTCCCCTTCCGGCGTAAACAGAACCTCCCAGTCGCCATTGTCGAGCGGGCGGTCCTGATGGGTAAAGCCGCGACCTGCCATGACGCTGAAAAGCGGAACGGGCCGGAAGGTTGCGATCAGCTTCAACGCCTGGCCCGGCGCGAGGCTATCGACTGCGTTCATAATGGCCTGGAACGGATCGCTGCCGCCGCGCAAGTGCGGCCGTACGTCGAGTTCATAGGGATCTTGGCTCATGGGAACCTCCGTGAGGAATGGATGGCAGAAACAGGCCTGGCCGAACTAGTCCGTCAGGCAATCGAAGCTCGGCCGGAACGTTGATCAGTCGCCGTGTTCGCACGAACTCGAGGATGAGCGCATTGACGGCAATCAACTGGCCGAGACTTGCAAAACGAAAGAGAGGCGCGCTGCCGATCAGGAGCGCGAGCGTGCCCACCGCGACCGTCAGATAAAAGAGCCGGAACCAGCGAAGGGCAGACGTTTCGCTGACGAGGTCCTGGACCCTCGGGGTCGGCATGCGCCCAAGCGCCGGCCCGTAACATTCGAGCCAGGTCATGAACGGCACGATCTTGTAGAGCTGGGCGAGCCCCATGCCCGTCAGCCAGCCAAAGGTGGCGAGATAAATAACGGCGCCGATAGCCTCATCAAGGCGGCCAGCCGAGAGCAGCGCGACGAAGAGCATAGCCGCGGCGACCAGTGACACGAAGGCGCCGATGCTGGCGCGGCTGTTGAGTTCGATCGCCTTGCGCCGGCGCTCCCGATAGATACGCTGGATATCGCCGACATAGATCGCGACCACGGCCACGCCGGAACCGACGGCAAGGAGGAGAAGCGGCGAGCGGCCAATACTGCCCACGAGAATGACAGGCACTGCTGCCGCCAGAAGGCCGAGGGAAAGGGTGCCAAGCGCGAAGACCACACGACTGCTTGTGCGCTCCTTGTCCGGCGACAGCATGAACATGGTCAAAAGCCGATAGCTGACACCCATCGTGGTGAAGCTCAACCAGCCGCAAAGGCCGAGCGAAGCATGTAGGGAAAGACCGTCGACCGTGAGGTCGATCGCACCCTCCGCGTCGATCAGGCCCGAGAGCACACCGCCATAGACGCCGCCGAGCAGCATCGTGCCGAAGAGAGCGGCAAGGCCGACCGCGACGAAGCGGGCCGGGAGTGGCAGGGGGCGTGCATGCCAAAGCGTGACCGCGAAGGAAAAGCCGAGCACCGAAAAGCCGACGGTCGAGAAAGCGGCTCCAAGAGGAAGCAGCGTCACGGGAACATCGATCGCACCGGAAAGACCGACGAAGCCGAGGGTCAGGGTGGCGATGCCGACGATAAGAAAGAGCAGCGCCGGCAAAGCGACGCTCGGCAAGGACAGCGGCTGGCCGACGAGAACAGGCACGAATTGCAGCAATGCGCCGGTCATCAGCAAGCTCAGCCAACCCAGAACGACAACATGGACGAGCGCCAGCGTTTCAGGCGCCTCAAGGGCCAAGACCGGATAGCCGAAGCCGAGGACCATCATGATCTCGGCAAGGACGAGGAAGATCAGCGCGGCCGCGAAATAGGACATGGTCCAGCGGGATAGCGTGGCTGCGAACATGGTGGTTCAACCCTCGGATCACGATGGCGCTGGTTGAGCCAAGCAAGCGCGATCGATTCTGGTAAGTGAGAGCGGGATGGGAGCGGAAAATGACACACGCTTTTTCTCACCCCGCTCCTGAAGGACACCAGGGGCTCAGTGCCCGCCGCAGCAGCAGTCACAGCCGGAGGACTGCTGCCGGCCGATTTCCACACGCCAGACGTCAGGTCCCTGCTCGAGATATTCCCAGGTGAATTCGCCCGGATAGCGGGTTTCGAGCTGATAGTGCAGCGGGCGCGGATCGTGGTCGTTGACGATGATGAAGGCGCCGCCCTCGGCAAGCGCGTTCAACATGCCGAAGATTTTCGGATGGCGTTCTACCGGCGGGATCGTCCGCACATCGATAAAGGGCTTGTCGGTCTCTGCAATGGTCATGGTCATCCGCTTCTGAGCGCCGTCGTTTAATGATGATCCGGGAAACGCCGGCGCACACGCCCCGGATTTCCGCAACCTAGCGACAGCGCCGCCGCGACATTTTGTCGAAGCGCAAACAAATCTCGCTTTGGCCGGGACCAGCCCCGTCCTTGACTTTTCGCAAAGAGATGCAGGCCCGCGCGGCCTAGAAAAGCTGCATCCATCGCCATCCAGATGAGGACGAAATGTTAGCTTCCGCGCTCCTGAAATATGGTGAAATGCGCCTGCCGCGCTATACGAGTTACCCGACCGCCCCACGTTTTGCAGCTGATGTCGACGATCACACCTACAGCGACTGGCTGAAGGCGATCCCGGAAGGGCAGGACGTGTCGCTCTACCTGCACATTCCCTTCTGTCGCTCCATGTGCTGGTACTGCGGCTGCCACACGACGATCACCAAGAAGGACGATCCGATCCTCGACTATCTCGATGTGCTCCGGGACGAGATCCGCATGGTCGCCGATACCATTGGCCGGCCGCTTCCAGTATCGGAGGTACACTTTGGCGGCGGCACGCCGACGATCATCGAGCCGCGTGAATTCCTGGCGCTGATGACTTTGATGCGCGAGCGGTTCGCGCTGTCACCATCGGCCAATGTCGCCGTCGAGATCGATCCGCGCCGGCTGACGCTCGCCATGGCCGAGGCGCTCGGCGAAGGCGGCGTCCGGCGTGCGAGCCTCGGCGTGCAGAGCTTCGATCCCGTCGTGCAGAAGGCAATCAACCGCATCCAGAGCGAAAAGCAGACGGCCGAAGCCGTCGACCACCTGCGCGGCGCCGGTGTCAGTGGGATCAATTTCGACCTGATCTACGGCCTGCCGCATCAGACGGTGCGCTCCTGCGTCGAGACGGTCGAAGCGGCCGTTTCGATGCGGCCGGAACGGTTCGCGGTTTTCGGTTACGCCCATGTGCCGAGCTTCAAGAAGCACCAGCGCATGATCGACGAGACGGCGCTCCCCGACAGTGCCGCGCGCGCCGAACAGGCGATGGCGATCAGCGAAGCGCTGGTCAAAGCCGGCTACCGGCAGATCGGCCTCGACCATTTTGCCTTGCCTGACGACGATCTCGTCACCGCCCAGAAGGCTGGGCAACTCCGCCGCAACTTCCAGGGCTATACCACCGACACTTGCGAAACGCTGATCGGTTTCGGCGCCTCGGCAATCGGCCGCTCGCACGACGGTTATGTCCAGAACGAGGTGCCCCCCGGCGTCTATGCAAGCCGCATCGCATCCGGTCGCCTCGCAACCACCAAGGGCTACCGCCTGACCGACGAGGACCGGCTGCGCGCAACGATCATCGAACGGCTGATGTGCGATTTCAGCGCGGATATTTCCGCGATCGCCGCAGCGCATGGCCGGGACTGGCAATCGTTCGTAGCCGGCAACAGCAAGTTGGCCGAACTGCGAAAGGATGGCGTGATCGATATCGCCGATGGCGTCATCAACGTCCGCCCCGAACACCGCTTCGTCATCCGCGCGGTGGCCGCGGCCTTCGATGCCTATATCGACGAGTCCCAGAGGGTGCATAGCAAGGCAGCTTGAGGGCGCTTATCGCCGAGAAGGCTTGGCTATTGCCGAGCTCTCGGCCGCCGAAATCAAGCCGGCAAGACGCCGTCCGTCTCTTCGGTCATGCTCGGGCTCGACCCGAGCATCTCTTTATCGTGATGCGCCTCGAAATACGCTTGGATACGGCGCCCTGGATCCTCGCCTCAAGGGCGAGGATGACTGAGGTTGGGGCAACTCCGCTCATTGAAAACGAGCCTTTTCAAGCTTATCGACGGCGGCCATAGCTGGCGCGCCTCAGCGGTACAATTCGGCCGGACTGCCCATCCAAAACGTCATGCTCGGGCATGACCCGAGCATCCAGACCCAGCCTCCTTCCCGCGCCGCGAGCGGATCGGCAATCCGCCGCGAATTGCCGAGAAACGGCAAACGCGCGGCTGACATACACCCTGAATTCAGGAGGCCCGGCGGTTACCGAGCCTCTTGCTTCTCTTTCGACTGACCGACCGCTTTACCCAACCAGATTGCGATAAATCGCCGGCAGTGCCGCCGGCAGCCGCGAGATGTTGCCGACCACGGCGTAGCCGTTCTGGCCGAACATGGCGGGCACGTAGGACTTCGCCTCCCGGTCAACAGTAACGGCGAAGGTGTTGATGCCGCTGCGCCGTGCCTCCGTGACCGCGCGGCGGCTGTCTTCAAGCGCGAAACGCCCCTCGTAGTGGTCGATATCGTTGGGCTTGCCGTCGGTCAGCACAAGCAAGAGCTTCTTGCGGTTCGGCTGCCGACGAAGCTCGGCCGAGGCATGCCGGATCGCGGCGCCGATGCGAGTGTAATAGCCGGGCTTCAGCGCTGCGATGCGCGCTTCGACCAGCGGCCCCATCGCCTCATTGAAGGCCTTCACGGTTTCGACCCGCACCCAGTCGCGCCGCCTTGAGGTGAAGGTCAGGATCGAGTGGTTGTCGCCGCAGGCCGAGAGCCCGTGCGCAAGGATGAGCAGGGCCTCCTTTTCCACGTCGAGCACCCGCCGGTTATCGGACCAGGAATCGGTCGACAGCGACACGTCGACGAGGATCGTCACTGCCAGATCATGCACCTGCGGTCGGCTCATCAGATGAATACGGTCGCTGCCCTGGCCGCCGGCCGCGAGATCGGTTCGGGCACGCACGACCGCGTCAAGGTCGAGATCGGCGCCGTCGAGTTGCGCACGCAGCATCTCGTGCCGCGGGCGCAGCACTTCGAACTGGCGCCGCACCCGGCGGATAAGGCTCCTGCTTTCCTCCGTCAGTTCGCTCCGCTCCGCCTCAGCGGAAGCCGGCATGGCCAGCACGCGGCAATGGTCCTTGAGGTACTGGCCGGTCCGATAGTTCCATTCGGGATAGGTCAGTTCGGCCGTCAGCGGCGTCGGGTCGACGGCTTCCGGCGGCATGTCGAGATCGAAGCGGAAGCGTGCCGAGGGCCGTCCCTTGCGCTCGCCGAGCGTCATGTCGTCGAGTTCCTCGGCAGCCTTGCCGTCGTGGTCGTCGCTGTCGTCGCCGGGGCGGTCGACGTTGACCATCTCCGCCATGGCCAGGATCTTCTCGAAGCGATTGAGGATGAAGGGGCTGCGTTCGCCCTTGCGGTTCTCCGGGTTCTCCCGCACGGCGACGTGGCGTTCGCTCTCGACACCCGCACTCTGCGTGCCTGCCGTCGCGGCGACATCCTCGTCGCGCACGGTCGTGGTTTCGGTGCGCAGCAGCGTATCCGGCCAGAGCGGCATCGGCAGCATCGGCAGGTAGCCGGGCGGCGCGCGGTGCGGGAAAATGAACGGCAGCGTGGTGTCTGCTTCCCCCGTCGTCTTGCGCAACAGGCGCAGGATACGGTTTTCGAGATGTTGCTCGACCGACGGCAACGCCCCCCTTTGCCGCTCGGCAAGTGTTGCCTCGGCGAGACGCCGATAGCGCCGCCTAAGGCCTGGGAACCGCTGGAAGACTTCTTCGACCGTTTCGAGCGCGCGCGATACCAGCGCAAGATCACGACGGAGCGGATCGATTTCGTTGACCGGGTCGACCGGCATCGTCGCCATATAGGCGACGAGCCAGTGATAGAGATCCCGGTTCAGGTCTTTCGTCGGAAAGATGTCGATCTCGCCCGGCAGCATCAGGGACGCGTGGTCACGCGCCGGCTGGACGAGTTTTTCTTCGCCGAGCCCCATGCGCTGCCGCCACCGTAGGCGATGGGTCGACGTGCGTCCGCGAGCGGGCACGATCTGCACCGCCGCCTCGCCGCCATGTCCGCGAAAGGAGGCGCCGAGCACCGGCAGCATGTCGGCGAGCTTCACCGCCTCTCCCGGATAACGCCGCCAGGTTCTGGTGTTACCGACGAAACGGTGCCAGGCCCGTCCGACGGTTTCTTCGAGCTCGAGGAAATCAAGCATGGTTCACCTCACGCGATCAGCGAACCGGCCACTTCGAGAAGGGCTGCACGCACGTCCGGTTCATCGGTGAGCGGCTCGATCATCGCGGCCCGCACCGCATCCTTGACCGGCATTCCGGCATCGATGAGCGAGGCGCAATAAACGAGCAGCCGGGTCGACACCCCCTCTTCGAGGTCATGCCCCTTCAGGGCGCGCAGGCGGTGCGCAAGGTTGACGAGCGGCGCGACCTGGCTCTCCAGCAGGCCGCTCTCCTGCGAAACGACTGAAATCTCCGCGTTGCGCGGCAGGAAATCGAACTCGATCGCCACGAAACGTTGCCTTGTGCTGGGCTTCAGGCTCTTCAGCAGGTTCTGGTAACCGGGGTTATAGGAAACGATCAGCATGAAGCTCGACGGTGCTTCGAGCAATTCGCCGGTACGCTCGAGCGGCAGCATGCGGCGATCGTCGGTCAGCGGATGCAGGACGACGGCCACGTCCTTGCGAGCCTCCACGATCTCGTCGAGATAGCAGATGCCACCGTTGCGCACGGCCCGTGTGAGGGGGCCGTCGACCCAGACGGTGTCGCCGCCCTTGAGAAGATACCGTCCGGTGAGGTCGGCGGCGGCCAGATCGTCATGGCAGGATACGGTCGAAAGCGGCAGGCCGAGCTTCGCCGCCATGTGGCTGACGAAGCGGGTCTTGCCGCATCCGGTCGGTCCCTTCAAGAGGAGCGGCAACTGCCGCACCCAGGCGGTTTCGAACAGCGCGCATTCATTGCCGGAGGGGCTATAGGCGGGGATATCGAGCGCCGCGCGACTGACGGCAGATTGGACAGGGCTCATGGCAAGTTCTCCATGCTGGGAATTCTTGGGGAGATGCCGGCGCGGCGAACCGCGCCGGCTGATCGGTCATTCGGCGGGCTGGACGACGCCGGCGAGCTTCTCGCTGCGCTCGCGGCCGGGCATCAGAACCGCCCAGATGAACATCAGCGCCGAGATCAGCACGACGGCACCCGAGCCGAGGCGGATCCAGTAGAACAGCGCCAGCTGGTCCTGGACGTCCATGTAGCTTTCGCCGAGCACGCGCTGCAGATGCGCCTGGAGCACACCGGCAAAGGTCAGCGCGAAGGTCATGACCGACATGGCGGTGCACATGATCCAGAAGCTCACCATCGACAGCCACTGGTTATAGGGCGCGCGGCCGCGAATTTCCGGGATGGCATAGGCCATGACCGCGAGGTTCAGCATCACATAGGCGCCGAAGAAGGCGAGGTGTCCGTGGGCCGCGGTTACCTGGGTGCCGTGGGTGTAGTAGTTCACCGAGGACAGCGTGTGCAGGAAGCCCCAGACGCCGGCGCCGAAGAAGGCCATGACCGAGCAGCCGATCGACCAGAGGAGGGCTGCGCGGTTCGGATGCTTGCGGCCGGCCTTCCAGGTCATCACGAAGGTGAAGACCACCATGGTGAAGAAGGGGGCCACTTCCAGTGTCGAGAACAGCGAACCGATCCACTGCCAGTAACCCGGCGCGCCGATCCAGTAGTAGTGGTGGCCTGTGCCGAGGATACCGGAGAAGAGCGCCAGGCCGACGATGACATAGAGCCACTTTTCAACGACTTCGCGGTCGATACCGTTGAGCTTGATCATCAGGAAGGCGAGCACCGATGCCATGATCAGTTCCCAGACGCCTTCGACCCAGAGATGGACAACGTACCACCAGTACATCTTGTCGAGCGCCAGGTTGATCGGATTGTAGAAGGCGAAGAGGAAGAAGATCGCCACGCCCCAGAGCCCGAAGATCAGGATGTTGGTGACGGTCGTCTTGCGGCCTTTCAGCACCGTCAGCGTGATATTGTAGAGGAACATCAGCGCGACGATGACGATGCCGACCTTGATCGCGAAGGGCTGCTCGAGGAACTCACGCCCCTCGTGGATGTGCATGAGGTAGCCGACGACGGCGATGGCCGCGGCGATCAGGAAGATCCAGAACTGCGCGATGGCGATCTTCGTGCTGTAGAGCTCAGTTTCCGCCTCTTCCGGCAGCAGATAGTAGGTCGCGCCCATGAAGCCCATGAGCAGCCAGACGATCAGCGCGTTGGTGTGGACCATGCGCACGATGTTGAAGGGCAGCAGCTCGGAGAGCGTGTTGGGCAGGACGTAAATGGTGCCGGCAAGCACGCCGAACAGCACCTGGGCAAGGAACAGGCCGAGCGCTCCGTAGAAGTAGAGCATCGCGACCTTTTGGGTTTGGTATTTCATGGTGTCACACTCCAATCGGTTCGCTTAGCCTGCCTCGTTCGGCGGCCAGTTCTGGGTCTTGATGCGGCTCGTCCATTCGAGGAAGTCGGCGAGGTCGTTGAGTTCCTGTTCGGTCAGGTTGAACTGCGGCATCTGCCGCCGCCCCTCGATGCCGGTCGGCTGGGCAGCCATCCAGGCCTTAAGCGTATCTCGCGCGCCATCCGGATCGGCCTCGCCGCCGAAGCGCTTCCAGACATTGCCGAGCTCGGGCGCGAAATAGGCGCCCTCGCCGAGAAGCGTGTGGCAGTTGATACAGGAGTTCTTTTCCCAGACGTGTTTGCCGCGCGCGACCGCATCGGTCAGCGTCGTTTCATCCGTCGAGGTCGTGCGCATGTAGTAGTGGCTGTGGGCGGTCAGCCCGACAAAGATTGCGAAGAAAAAGAAGGACCCGCCGTAAAAGACGTTACGGGCCCCGGTTTTGGTGAGGCGTTCTGCCATCACGTGGTCCTTTCGATTTCAGATGGCCGCTGAGAGCGCGGCCGGCTGATCTGATCCCCTCCCCGTGCGGCGATGCATTTCCTGCGCTGGCAACAATCGGGGCGAACCCATGTCTAGGGAAATCGGCGGCGGCTTCTTTGCGTTTCGGCAAACAAGTCCGCGGGTCGTCTCAGCTGAAGAGAGCAGTGCTCAGGACCAGCTTCGCTACGGCGACAAGGACGAGCGCTGCGGGCCAGATCAAAAGGCCGAGACGAAGGGCCGACGGCGCCTGCCGGAGCCCCATGAAATCGAGCGCGACGAACCGGCTTTTGACGATCGCGAGCCCGAGCAGCACGGCGGTGACGAGAGCGGCCGGCCCGGCGATCGCCATCAGCGCCATGCCCGAAATCACGGCTCCGGCAAGCAGCAGCCAGGTGTTGAACAATTGTCTGGGATTATGACTGGTCATGGCGCTCACACGAAATAGACGAGCGGGAACATCACGATCCATACCAGATCGATCACGTGCCAGAGCGTGGTTATCAACTCGACATTGCCGGGTTTCGGTCGCCAGGCAACGATGATGAGCACGAACGCACCGAAGACGACGTGCAGCAGATGGAAGCCAGTGACGAGAAAATAGAGTTCGAAGAAGGAGCCGAACCGAGGATCGCCGGCAACGACAGCCTCGGCGCTATATTCGAAGAGCTTGATCGCCACGAAGGCGAAGCCGAAAAGCGCCGCATTCACCAGCGCTCGCCTGCGCTGCTTAAGCGGTGCCCCCGGCCTCGTCGCCAAGGCCGCCTGCCAGCCGCTTGTCAAAAGAACAAGCGTGTTGATACCGGCAAGCAGCGGATCGAGATGCGAGCGGGCGGCGGCAAACGCGTCCGGCTGAAGAAGGCCCACAATCAGGAAACCGACAAGCAGAATGCCGAAGGCGGCAAGTTCACTCCAGACGAGCACCCAGAGCAGCAAGGCGTCCGTCGTGTCCTCTTCCGCCGTTGCGGCAATCGGATGACTGCGGGCATCCATGTCAGCGCCTCCGTTGAAAAAACATCGTTCGAGCTAGGCGCGGGCGCTGACCCTGTCTTTGCGATTGAGCAAAGAAGCGGCCAAGGGGCGGGGCTATTGGCTGACGACAAAGGAGCCTTCCGATGACAGACGCACAGATCGGCCTTTCCGTCGCCACCCCCATCATCATCGTCTTCGCCCTCGTGCTCTATCGCATGGGCGTGCTTCAGCGCGGCGCGACGCTGTCGGCGATCCTCTCCTCCGTTGCTATCGCCATCGTTCTCTTTCTCGATCGCTGATCTGCAAACTTTGAGAAATGTCAAAGAGGATCATTGCCGTCGGGTGTAGTTCGAACCAACACTCAACGGAGCAGATCGATGCAGCAGCAATTTTCAGAACATCACGAGCTGGGGCAGGCTTATCGCGAGCTTTTGTCCCTGTGTGATCGCCTCGAGACGCTTGCCGATTCCATCCCGCGCCGCATCGACCTGACGAGCTGCCGCATGATCATGACGGAGCTGCCGGAAAAGCTCAGGCGCGTCCACGCGCTGGAGGAGATGATCCTGTTTCCAGCGGTCGAAATTCAGCGGGCGGACGGCGGCCGCGACGCCTTGATCGCACGGCTGCGCGCCGAGCATGACCAGGACGATCGGGCAGCCGTCGAACTGGTGCGTGTGCTGAAGGCGGTTCTCGACAACAGGGCATCGCTCAGCTGGGATGCGATCGGCTACATGTTGCGGGGCTTCTTCGAAACGGTTCGCCGCCATGTGGCAACAGAGCGCCTGCTTCTCTGGCGCCATGCGTGAGACAACCGATATGACCTATTTTCTCCTCGCCTTCGCCGTCTTTCTGCTGCTCCATCTGGTGCCGGCCTGGCCGGCCCTGCGCCAAGGGCTGATTGACCGGCTCGGCCGCTCGACCTATTTCGCGGTCTATTCGCTTCTGTCCGTGCTGGCGCTCAGTTCCGTCTTTCACGCGGCGCTTCAGCTCGATTTCATCCCGCTCTGGGAGCCGGCGGCCTGGCAGGCCTGGGTAACCTTCGTGCTGGCGCCACTCGGCATCTTTCTCGTGCTGGCCGGCCTCTTCAGCGAGAACGCACTGTCGATCTCGATCTATCAGGGAAACGAACGGCCGGGCGCCATCGTTGCTATCACCCGTCACCCGGTGCTCTGGGGCTTCCTGCTCTGGGCCGCCGGTCACATCGTGCCCAATGGTGACCTGCGCGCGCTGGTGCTGTTCGGCGGTTTCGCGCTGTTTTCCGTCGGTGGTTTCTTCATGCTCGAAAAGCGTGCCCGCCGACGTTTGGGCGAGAGCTGGCAAGCCGCCTCGAAGGGCACGTCAGTCTGGCCCTTCGCAGCGATCATCCGGGGCGAAACCCGTTTGCGCGCCGATCCCGTGATGATCATCGCCGCCTTTGCCACCGTCGCGATTGCCGCGTGGCTGCTGCTTGGCGGTCACGAGGTCCTGTTCGGCGCTGATCCGCTGCTTCAGGCGACCGTCTTCTAGATCACGATGATGTTTGCTCCTCACCCTGCCAGGCCGAAGCCAGCGGGGTGATCGGCAGCGCCAGCAGGTCAATCGCCCGGGCGGCCAGATGGTCGACGATGGCCTCGACGCTCTCAGGCCGATGATAGAAGGCCGGCACCGGCGGCATGACAATCGCCCCCATTTCGGTGACGGCGCACATGTTGCGCAAGTGACCGAGATGCAGCGGCGTCTCGCGTGCCATCAGCACCAGCCTGCGCCGCTCCTTCAGATGCACGTCGGCTGCACGCACCACGAGGTTATCGGCCATGCCGGCAGAGATCGCAGCAAGTGTGCGCATGGAGCACGGCGCCACGATCATGCCGGCCGTCGAAAACGACCCGCTCGCAATCGTCGCGCCGATATCGGCATGGTCATAGGCCCGGGCGGCCAGACGCAGCAGGTACGAAAGAGCCTCTGTGCCGACCTCGTGTGCGAGTGTGCGATGCGCCGCCGGCGACAGGACCAGATGCAGCTCGACGCTTTCGATTTCGCTGAGCCGCTCGGCGATGCGAACGGCAATCGCCGCACCCGAAGCGCCGGTGACACCAAGGACGATCTTCAACCGGTTCATCGCGTCAGCCTCCAAGCCCGAGATCGGCCCAGATCGCATCGACCTGGCTCTGGATATGCGGCGACATTTCGAGCACCCTTCCCCATTCGCGGTCGGTTTCGCTGCCGATCTTGTTGGTGGCGTCGAGCCCGAGCTTGCCGCCGAGGCCGGAGCGCGGCGAGGCGAAGTCGAGATAGTCGATCGGCGTCCCCTCGATCACGGTCACGTCGCGGCTGGCATCGAAGCGGGTCGCAAGAGCCCACATTACGTCGGACCAGTTGCGCACGTCGATATCCGGGTCGACGGCGATAATCAGCTTGGTGTAGCTGAACTGCGGCAGGACAGACCAAAGCCCCATCATCACACGCTTGGCCTGCCCGGGATAACGCTTGTCGATCGAAACGACCATGGCTCTGTAGGAGCAGGCTTCGGGAGGCAGCCAGAGATCGGATATCTCCGGAAACTGCTTGCGAACGAGCGGCACGAACAGCCTGTTCATCGCCTCTCCGAGCCGCGAAGGCTCGTCCGGCGGTCGGCCGGTATAAGTCGAAAGGTAGAGCGGATTCCGACGCATGGTGATCGCCGACAGACGCATGACCGGGAACGGCTCTATTGAATTATAATAGCCGGTGTGATCGCCATAGGGGCCCTCCTCCGCGGTCTCGCTCGCCGAGACCGTGCCCTCGAGCACGATCTCCGCATTGGCCGGCACCGAAAGCGGCACGGTCTTCGCGTTGACGAGTTGCGTCCTGCCGCGCCGAAGCAGCCCTGCGAAATTCAGTTCGCTCAAGCCGTCGGGCAGCGGCATGACCGCAGAAAGGATCGTCGCCGGATCGGCACCGATGACGACCGCGATCGGCATGTCCTGACCCAGGCGCTGCCACAGGCGATGGTGACGGGCGCCGCCGCGGTGGGCGAGCCAGCGCACGATGGCGCGATCGGGCCCCAGCACCTGCATGCGATAGATCCCGACATTGACATCGAGCGGATCATCCGGCGCGCGCGTGATCACCAGTGGCCAGGTAATCAGCGGCGCCGGCTCGCCCGGCCAGCACCATTGAACCGGTAGGCGCCCAAGGTCGATGTCCTGATCGCGCCAGACGACATCCTGACACAGCGCACGCGTTACCGCTCGCGGCCGCATATACATCGCCGATCGGAGCAGAGGCAGCCGATCCCAGGCGTCGCGCAGCGACTGCGGCGCTCTCGGATCGCGCAGTTCCGCAAGTTCACCCGCAAGCGCATCGAGCCCGCCCGGCGCCAAACCGAAACCACGCTCGATCCGGCGTTCCGACCCGAAGAGATTGGTCAGAAGCGGGATCGGCTGTGCGGCGCCCGTCGCATCGACCGGCCGCTCGAAGAGAAGCGCCGGCCCGTCGGCGGCAAGCACGCGGCGGTGGATTTCGGTCACCTCATGCACCAGCGAAACCGGTCGCGAAATCCGCTTCAAATCGCCTTCGCGCTCGAGCGCGTCGACAAAATCCTGAAGCGTTGCAAAGCCCTTGGACGGGCGAAAGGTCCTGTTCATGGAGCCTGTTTGTGGCGGCGAATGGCCCTTGTCTTTGACGTGGCGCAAACAACGGCCGGCAGCGGGCGACTAGCATGCGTCGCATCGTTCGATTCCGACGCTCCACAGGTAGCAAATGACACTTCCGCTCGCGATCACCGCTCCCCTCAGCTTCGTTCCCATCATCGCCATCGAAAGCGTGGTGCAGCGCGTCTTTGCCCGCGTGATCGAGAGCCATCCGGGCCTCTTCGACCGTCTCGCGGATCATGCAGCCAAGCGCTATGCCTTCCAGCCGTCGGACCTGCCGATCGGCTTCCTTGTCGAACCGGCCGTGCCGCGCATCTCCGTACATCGCAAGGAGCGCGCGCCGGTTTCCGATGCCTGCATGGAAGGCGAACTCGTATTGCTCTTGGCGCTACTCGAGGGCCGCATCGACGGCGACGCCGTGTTCTTCTCGCGCGACCTTGCCGTCAGCGGCGACATGGAGGCAATGCTGGCGTTGCGCAACGCACTCGACGATTGCGAGATCGACCTTCCAAGCGATCTCGCTGAGATGGCCGGACCGCTGGCGCCGCTCGTGCGTCGCGCGGGAGAACAGATCCGCGAGCGCGCGCTTGGCCGTGTTCTCAAGGAGGAGGCTCCCCAATGGAGCTGATCTGCCCCGCCGGCACGCCCGCTGCCTTCCGCGAAGCCGTCGATGCCGGCGCCGACGCGGTCTATTGCGGCTTTCGCGACGAGACGAACGCCCGCAATTTTCCGGGCCTGAACTTCTCCCGTGACGAACTTCGGACGGCCATTGCCTATGCCAAACAGCGCAGGGTGATGACCTTCGTCGCGATCAACACGTTCATGCGCGCCGGCCAGGAGACGCTCTGGCATCAGGCGGTGGATGATGCCGCAGCACTTGGCGCCGATGCCGTCATCCTCGCGGATTTCGGCCTGATGGCCTATACGGTCGAACGCCATCCGCAGCAGCGGCTGCATGTTTCCGTCCAGGCCTCGGCGTCGAACGCCGATGCCGTGCGCTTCCTCGTCGAAGCTTTCGCGGCAAAACGCGTTGTGCTGCCGCGCACGCTGACGATCGCCGACATAGCCCGCCTTGCCAAGCAGATCGATTGCGAGATCGAAGTCTTTGCCTTCGGCGGCCTCTGCGTCATGGCCGAGGGGCGCTGTTCGCTCTCTTCCTACGCTACCGGCAAGTCGCCCAACATGAACGGTGTCTGCTCGCCCGCGAGCCATGTGCGCTATCGTCAGGACGGACGCGAGCTGGTGTCCGAGCTCGGCGACTACACCATCAACCGCTTCCCGGCGGGCGAAGCGGCCGGCTATCCGACGCTCTGCAAGGGCCGTTTCGACATTGCCGAGGAGCGCGGCTACGCCTTCGAGGATCCGGTCTCGCTCGACGTCATGGACCATATCGATGCGCTGCGCGCCGCCGGCGTCAGCGCGCTGAAGATCGAGGGCCGGCAGCGCGGCAAGGCCTATGTCGCCGAGGTCGTCTCGGTCATGCGGGCGGCACTGACCGCCGGCGTCGCCGAGCGACCTGCTTTGGTGTCGCGGCTGAAGGCGCTCAGCGAAGGCCAGAAGACAACGACGGGCGCCTATGAAAAGCGGTGGAGATAGCGGCCATGACCAAATCGACGAGTGCATCCAAACCCGTCTTGAGCCTCGGCCCGGTCTACTATCTCTGGGATGGCCCCAAATGGCGCGACTTCTATTTCCGCATCGCTGACGAAGCGCCGATCGCCCACATCACGATCGGCGAGGCCGTCTGCTCGAAGCGGCTGCATTTCATCGAGCCGCATGTCGCCGAGGTCATCGAGCGGCTGGAGAATGCCGGCAAACAAGTGAGCCTCGCCTCGCTCGCGCTGGTGACGCTGGAACGCGAAAGCCAGCTCGTGCGCGCGCTGGTGCGCGACAGCGCCCATCCAATCGAGGCCAATGACCTGTCCGCACTGCATCTGCTTGCCGGCAGGCCGCATTCGATCGGGCCGCTGGTCAACGTCTATAACGGCGCGACCGCCCGGCTCTTGGCCGCGAGGGGCGCGACGAGCATCTGTCTGCCGCCAGAACTGCCGATGACGTCGGTGCGCGGCATTATCGAGGAAAGTCCGGGGGTCGACTTCGAGGTCTTCGCGTTCGGCCGCGTGCCGCTGGCGATTTCGGCGCGCTGCGCTCATGCCCGCTCCAAGGGGCTGATCAAGGACAATTGCCAGTTCATCTGTGGCGAAGACCCGGATGGCCTGCCCGTCGAGACCCTCGACAGCCAGCCCTTCCTGGCGCTGAACGGCGTCCAGACCATGTCACACACCTGCCAGTCGCTGATGCAGGAACTGCCGGAGCTTACCGCCGCCGGCGTTTCCCGCATTCGGCTGTCGCCGCAGGATTGCGACATGGCAGCCGTGGCGCACATCTTCGACGATGTCATCTCCGGGCGGCGCTCACCGCGTGAGGCACAGGCGGATCTTGCCGACATCTATCCGAACAGACCGTTTTCGAATGGTTTCCACCACGGTCACACGGGAGCGGCCTGGATCTCCGTAGACGCTGGAGCGGCAGCACGCTCGTCGGTCACCTAGCAGTGTTCCGACCGCCGGCTCTGGCGACGCGATCGCCTCAGCCTGCCACTGCAGCAATCGGGGTTGAGCCGGGGAACAGGTTCAAGGCGGCATATTGCAACAGCATGATCGTCTTGCCGTCGCGAATGGCGCCAGAGCTGATCATGGCAAGCGCTTGATCGATGCCGATTTCAAGGACGGCGATATCCTCTCCTTCGTCTTCATTGCCGCCACCTTGCGACGTGCGGTCGCCGGGCTGATACTCGCCGACGAAGAAATGCAGGCGCTCCGTCACCGATCCGGGGCTCATGAAGGCGTCGAAAACCGGTCGCACGTCGCGCACGCGAAAGCCCGTCTCCTCCTCCGTTTCCGCGCGGATGCGCGCTTCCGGTTCGGCATTGTCGAGCAGTCCCGCCGGCGCCTCGACGAGCAGATCGTCGTGGCCGTTGACGAAGGCCGGATAGCGAAACTGCCGGGTCAGGATCACGGTGCGGCGGACCGGATCGTAGAGCAGGATCGTCGCGCCGTTGCCGCGATCGTAGGTCTCCCGTGACTGCCGCTGCCAGCTCCCGTCGCCACGCAGAAAGGAAAAGGTGGTCTTCTTCAGGACGTACCAATCATCCGAGAGAATGGTGACGTCTTCCACTTGAATCCGGTGTGCAATGCTCATCCTGCCCTCCATGACAAGGTTGTCGTTCGGCCGGGCAATTTCGTGCATTGTCGTGCAATGTCAAGATTTATCATGCATCGACATCGCCGTGCGACAGGTACTTCGGTGGCGCTTGTTTCAGGAATGGCGATTGCCGCGGGACCGAGCCCGCGGCACTCGTGTCAGCGGATTATGACCTAACGGCATCCGCCTATCGCAACGGGAAGGCGACCGGCCGGATTGGGGCTGCATCCGCGCCGCGGAACTTCAGCGACGCGCCGACAAAGGCGAACTCGTAGACCCGGTCCCTGGACAGTTGTTCGAGATTGATGAGCTCGATGATCGGGGCGCCTTGCTGCGCAAGCAGGTAGGTGTGAACGGGAATGTAGTTGTTTTCGGTTTCGGCCGGGAAGGCTTCGAAGCTCAAGTTGTCGGCACCCACCACCATCGCGCCGCCTTCCTCGACGAGGAACTTTGCCGCGTCGATGCCGAGTCCCGGAGGGTTGCTCATATAGGCGGATTTGTTTTCGTAGTTCTGCATCCGCCCCGTGCGGATCAAGGCGACATCGCCCTCCGCCAGCGTCACGCCCTGACTTTTCAGCGCTTCTTCGAGATCCTTGCGGGTGATCCGGTAGTTGTCGGGCAGCATCTGCATGCCCTTGGCGGCCGCAACGTCGATCATCACGCCGCGCGCGACGATCGGCGGCAGTTTTTCGGCGCCGGTGACGGTCCAGCCCTGGTCCCCGAGGTGGTCGGCGGCGGCATAGCCGTTCCAGATCTTGCCGTTCAGGCCAAAGTGATTGAGCGCGTCGATGTGCGTGCCCATATGCGCATACATCGACACCGCAGAGCCGCTGTAGCTGACATGCGTGTTCATCTCCTTGCCGACCTTCATCGGATCGGAGACCAGGGTGCCATTCGGCGTGTGCGTCATCCACATCTGATAGGGCGGGTCGCCAGCTGCCTCCCAGCTGGGCATGCCGATGAAATACTCGACCGCGAGGTCGTAGGACTTGCTCCCTTCGATCCGCGACAGAATGGCAGCGCGGGTTTCCGGGGTAATCAGGTTGAGCCGACCAATCTCGTCCTTCGGCCCCCACGGGCTCTTGCCGACCTCCTGCGCGAAGGCCGTGCCGCCAAAAAGGCCGGCGACGAGAGAAGCGACCATGAGACGCTCCAGGGCTGTGGTGTTGAACATGATGAACTCCTTCTTCTGGTCTTCCCGCGACATCAGGAAGCTGGGTTCACCTTATTGCTGGCGCTAGCGCGAATAATCAGCGATGAATGGAAAACATAATTCACTCTGGAGAAAATATGGACCTGTTGGCTGCCATGCGTTCGTTCCGACGCGTCATAGAGCTTCAGAGCTTCAACAAGGCGGCCGAAGAACTCGGACAATCGAACGCCTCGATCAGCAAGCAGGTCCGGCAACTGGAAGAGCGCCTGGGGGCTGTGCTCATCGTGCGCACGACCCGGCGGATGAGCCTGTCGGAAAACGGGCGCGCCTACTTTTCCGAATGCTGCCGGCTCCTGGACGAGCTCGACCATCTGGAGCGCACCACGTCCGGCGAAGCTGGCGAAATCAACGGCCGGCTGCGGCTCAATGCGCCGCTGTCCTTCGGCCTGACGGTGCTTGCGCCGATGCTCGCGCGCTTCATGGCGCTGCATCCGCAGCTGAAAGTGGACATGACGCTCGACGACCACGTGCTCGACGTCGTTTCGGAAGGCTTCGACGTTTCCATCCGGGTGCGCGCGACGTTGACGGATTCGTCGCTGATCGCCCGGCGGCTCGGCGACATCGGCCAAGTTATCTGTGCCGCCCCGTCGTATCTCGCGGACAACGGCACGCCTACAACCGTTGGCGACCTCAAGAGCCACCATTGCCTGACCTATCGCCTGGCCGACCAACCCGGCAGCTGGCGGCTGGAAGGGCCTGACGGCGCCGTCATGATCGACCTGCCCGCGCGTTTCGTCGCCGACAACAGCCTGATGCTCAGCGAAATGATCCAGGCCGGCATCGGCATTGGCGTGTTGCCCTCCTTCATCGCGAAGCCCTTGCTCGCCGAGGGCAAGCTCTGCCAGCTCCTGCCCGGCCACAGGCTCGCCGAGCGCGGCATCTACGTGGTCTATCCCACCAATCGGCTGTTGCTGCCCAAGGTGAAGGTCTTCACCGAGTTTCTTGCGAGCGAGATGCGACAGGCCGGGCTTTAGGGGCCTGGCCTGTCGTTGCCTCGGAAACTCGGTTGCGCAGCATGGGCGCCCAGCAGGCACCCTCGATCCCGAACGCCTCATAATCATGTTACCTGGGTGACAGCCCAGCTTATGGAACATGCAAACTTTCCAAATTCGTTTGACAGTAAATGGCGGCGCGAATATTTTAGAAAGCATATAGTTTCGTTATTTGGCCAGCCGTTCAATTCGACGCGCGCCACACCGGTGAAAGGAACCGGAAAATGAGCCAGCAGTCATTCAGCATCGAAAATGCCCAGCCCGTGGAAACGATGGAGGCCGTGCCCGGCATGGAGGCACAGCGGACGCTCACAGCCAACCCGACCGCGGCAGCCACAAACGCCGCGGGAACCCGTAAGCGCTGGCTTCGCAATCTGCTTTTCGCCTCCGTCGCCATCGCCGCTGTTGCCGGCGGGGTCGATTTCGGTTGGGCCTACTGGGCGACGGGTCGCTTCGAAGTGGCGACAGACGACGCCTATGTGAAGGCCGACAGCACGACGATTGCCCCGAAGGTCTCGGGCCATGTCGCTGAGGTCCTGGTCACCGACAACCAGCAGGTCAAGGCCGGACAGGTTCTCGCCCGCATCGACGACCGCGACTTCAGGGTCAGCCTCGAACAGGCCAAGGCCGGGGTCGAAGCCGCGGAGGCCAACATCGCAAACAAGCAGTCGGCGCTCGTCGCGCAGCAATCCGCGATCGATTCGGCCAAGGCGACGGTCGAGGCCGACAAGGCCGACCAGACTTTCGCCGAACAGGACGACCAGCGCTACTCGGAACTCGCAAGGCAAGGGTTCGGCACATTGCAGAACGCGCAACAGGCGGCCTCACGCATTGCCGCCGCAAGGGCCGCGGTGACGCGCGACACGGCAGCGCTCACAAGCGCGGTCAAGCAGCTCGACGTCATTAAGGCCGAGGTCGCGCAGGCAAAGGCCGCGCTCGACAGCGCGAAGGCGGCTGAGCACCAAGCCGAGCTCAATCTCTCCTACACCGCGCTCGCAGCGCCCATCGACGGCGTGATCGGCAACCGCACCTTGCGCGTCGGCCAATATGTGCAAGCCGGAACGCAGCTCATGGCAGTCGTGCCGACCCATACCGCCTACATCGTCGCCAACTACAAGGAAACACAGCTCGCCGGCGTCGCTCCCGGGCAGACTGTCGCGATCGAGGTGGACACGTTCCCCGGCCAGGTTTTCGAGGGCCACGTCGACAGCATCTCGCCGGCAAGCGGCCAGGAATTCGCACTGCTGCCGCCGGACAATGCGACGGGCAACTTCACCAAGGTGGTGCAACGCATCCCTGTCAAGATCGTGCTCGACCGCGACAGTCCGCTCGACGTGGTGCTGCGTCCGGGCATGTCCGTCTACCCGACGATCGACACCAGAACCGCAGGAACAGCGGTGGCCGCCGTGTCGGCAAACACAAATTAAGGGCGCTCAAACGCAGGTCCCAGCCCCAAGGCTGGCCGGAGGATGCGATGTCCACCACCACGATGCCCATGGTTTCGCCCGGCGTGCGGGAACCCACAGCGACGTCACCCGACAAGGCGAGCACGACGGCCTGGATCGCCGTTCTTGCCGGCCTGATCGGCGCCTTCATGGCGATCCTCAACATCCAGATCACCAACGCCTCCTTGCTCGATATCGAAGGCGGCATCGGGACCGGCGTCGACAACGGCGCCTGGATATCGACCTCCTATCTCATCGGCGAAATCGTCGTGATCCCGCTCACGGACTATTTGAGCCGCGTCTTCTCGTTCCGGCGCTACATGTTGGCAAACGCGATCCTGTTTCCGCTGTTTTCGGCAGCCTGTGCCTTTGCCCATGATCTTGGCTCGATGATCGCGCTGCGCGGTCTGCAGGGTTTTGCCGGCGGCGTGCTCATTCCAATGGCCTTCACCATGGTGCTGACCCGGCTCCCCAAGGCGCAGCAGCCGTTCGGGCTGGCGCTGTTTGCGCTCTCGGTCACCTTCGCCCCGGCGATCGGCCCGACGATCGGCGGCTACCTTACCGAGAATTACGGCTGGCAGTCGATCTTCTTCGTCAACGCTCCACCGAGCCTGATCATGGTGATCGCGCTCTATTTCACCCTCGAGAAGAAGCCGATGCAATTGTCCCTGCTCAAGCAGGGCGATTGGGCCGGGATCGCCACCATGGCTATCGGCCTTTCGGCACTGCAGACTGTTCTTGAGGAAGGCAACAAGGACGACTGGTTCCAGTCGCCGTTCATCGTGAAGCTCGCTTTGACGGCGGCCGTGTTCCTGATCGCCTTCATCGTTATCGAACTCAAGGTCGAAAAGCCGCTCGTACAGCTGCGCCTGCTCAAGCAGCGCAATTTCGGGGTTGGCGTTCTCGTCAACGTACTTGTCGGCGTCGCCCTATTCGGCACGGTTTACATCCTGCCGCAGTATCTCGGCCAGGTGCAGCACTACAATGCCGAGCAGATCGGCCTCGTGCTTGCCTGGACCGGACTGCCGCAGCTTCTCATCATCCCGTTCGTACCGGCGCTGATGAAGCGCTTCGACGCACGCTACATCGGCTTCGTCGGGATCAGCATCTTCGCGGCCAGCTGTTTCATGAACACGACGCTGTCGCTCGACAGCGCCGGCGACCAGTTCTTCATTCCGAACATCGTGCGCGCCATCGGGCAGGCGCTGGTGTTGACCCCCATCACGGTGATCACCACGGCCCGTATCGCTCCAAGCGACGCGGCCGCCGCCTCTGGCCTGTCGAACATGCTGCGCAATCTCGGCGGCGCCATTGGCACGGCAACGCTGGCGACGGTGCTGACCAAGCGTGAGCAGTTCCACTCGAACATCATCGGCCAGTCCGTGACCGTCTACCGCGACGAAGTCCGCGACCGGATCGGCGATCTAACCCGGCACTTCATGACGCACGGCGTCACCGACGCCGCCGTCGCACAGCAAAAGGCGATCGCCGCGATCGCCGCCACGGTTCGCCGGCAGGCGCTCATCCTCGGGTTCAGTGATACTTTCGCGGTGATCGGGATCGTGCTGGCGCTCGCAGCCGTCGCGCTGCTCTTCACCCGCAAGATCCAACTCGGCGGCGCCGGTGCAGGTGGAGCACACTAAGTCGAAGGCGGAGAAAGAGGGACGGCAGCCGGACGATCAACCGGCACAGCGAGGCCGCGCAGACCCTCAGGCGAAACTTGTGGTCGCGCGAGAGATGGGCTGAAGCGAGCGGCTGGATTTTCTGTTGTTGCGGTCGTATTTTCTCGGCCGATGCTGTGCTCAGCCGGACAACAAAAGAGCAGGCTGCGCAAGCAAGCCTGCAAATGACAAGAATGATCGATGCTACCGAACAGTCGTCCGTTGCTTGACCGGCCCTTTTACCTTGTTGCTCTCTGGTGTCTTATCCTGCTGGTCGGGGCGGCAGCCCTTGGCACCCGCGAGCGGCAGGCGCTGGTTGCCGAACTGGAGCGGGAAAGCACCGTGCTCCATGGCCTGGCCTCCCAGCGCGCCGATCAGCACGACGCCCACCTGACGGCGCTTTCGGCCGTGGCGGTTGCGTCAGAGGGGCGCAGGCACGACCTCTTCCTCGATGTCGCCCGCACCATCACCCGCTTCTACCCGCGCATCGACGAAGTCCAGCTCGTCTCGCTCGATCCGGCAACAGAGACCATCGGGACCGGTCCGCTCGACGCAGCGACGGCCGAGCGCATTCGCGCTGCGGCCAAGGCTTCCAACGGCCGGATTGCTCTTCTTCCCCATCCGCAGCGCCCCGATCATTACATGATGGTCAAGCGCAGCCCCAACACAAACGAAGCCCGCTACGGGCTGATGCTTGCGATTGACGCCGGCAAGCTGATCGGCGATGGCGGGCCGTTCTGGTCCCGGCCGAGCACCGCCGTCCGGCTTTCACTGCCCGACGGCCACAGCCTGCTTCAGCCGGCGGCACTCCCCGATGCCATCCGCTTTTCCAGGCCGCTCAGCAGCGCGTCGCAACCGCTCGTACTCGAAACCGGCATGGATATCGGCCTCTCCGATATGTTTCCGCCGGTCCAGACGGGTCTGACCCTCGTTGCCCTCACGCTGGCCTATCTCGCCGGATTGGCCGCCTTGCGCCAACGGGCAAGGACCCGCATGGCGGAACAGCAGGCGCGGCTGAGCGCGCTCGATTCACGGCTCAGCCACGCCTCGCGCGTCAACGCGCTTGGAGAGATGGCAAGCGGCATGGCCCACGAACTGACCCAGCCCCTGACCGCGATCCTCGCCCAGGCGCAGGCCGGGCGCCGCCTGCTCAACCAGGGAAACCACGCAGCCCTCGCCTCTGTGCTCGACGATACCGTCAGCCAGGCGCGCCGGGCCTCCGGCATTCTGGAGCGGTTCCGCAACTGGTCGCAGCCGCACGCGACGCCGGTGACGACGTTTGACCTGCGCCGGGCGCTTGGCAATGTCGAGGCGCTGTTGGAGCAGGACGCCCGGTCGCGGCAGATCCAACTTGAGTTCCGCTTTCCGGAAGCGCCCGTAATCGTGAGTGGCGATCCCGTTGAAATCGAGCAGGTCGCCTTCAATCTGGTGCGCAATGCAATGGAAGCGCTCGACGGCCATGCGGGCGAAACGCCCCGCGTCGTCGTAACCTTGACGCAGGAAGGCACCGGGGTGGTCTTCGATGTCGTGGACAATGGTCCGGGCATTCCCGAAGCGCTGCGCCCGCGCCTGTTCACCCCGTTCATGACGACGCGGGCGGGCGGCACGGGGCTTGGCCTCGCCCTCAGCCAACGCCTGGTGGAACGCGCCGGCGGCGAGATCGCGTTGGTGACCGGCGACGAGGGTGCAACCTTCCGGGTGACACTGCCCAAAGCGCGGGCGCGACAGGAAGAGACACAATGACCGTTCCCGTCTATCTCGTCGACGACGACGATGCGGTCCGCCGCGCGCTAAGCCTGCTGCTCTCGACGGTCGGCATCAGGGTCATCCCCTTCGGCGATCCGCAGGCTTTTCTCGGGCAATTGTCGCGCCTAGAGCCGGGCTGCCTGATCCTTGACATCCGCATGCCGGCGATCTCCGGACTGAAGCTGCAGGAAAAGCTCCGTGAAAGTGGCGTCGACTGGCCGACGATCGTCATTTCCGGCCATGGCGATATCGAGGCCTGCCGGCGCGCCTTCCGCAATGGTGCCATCGACTTTCTCTCCAAGCCCATCGACGAGCAGGACCTGATCGACGCGATCCACAAGGGGCAGGAAATGCTGGTACGCACCCTGCAGGCGCGGGCGGAAAAGGCGGAAACGCTTGCCCTCTTGGCGGCACTCACGCAGCGCGAGCGCGAGGTTCTCGACCGCATTGCGGCAGGCTTCACCACCCGCCAGATCGCCGAGGGGCTCGGCCTGTCGCCGCGAACAGTGGAAAGCCATCGCGCCGCGATCGGCGCCAAGCTCGGCAGCACCTCGCAGGCGGAGATGACCCGCATCTGGCTCGAAGGGACGCAAACTCCGTAGAACTACGGATGGTGACGGAAGAGCTACGAATACCGACGGGCAGCGTTCCGCAATAACCTTTCCATATCAACAGGAAAGGAACCCATTGATGATCCGCAATATCGTGCTTGCAGCCGCTCTTCTCGCTCCCGTTGCCGCCACCGCGCAGGAGCTTCCGACCGCTGCCTACCTGCCGCTCGACATGGCCGTCAAGGCTGCCGACGTGGCACTGAAGGCATGCGCCGCAGAAGGCCACAATGTCAGCGTCGCGGTCGTTGCACGTGACGGTTCGACCAAGGTTCTGCTGAAGGCCGACAATGCCGGCCCGCATACCGGAAACAGCGCCCAGGGCAAGGCTTTCACCTCGGCGGCCATGGGTCGCGACACGGCTGGCCTCGGCGAGTTCATTGCTTCGAAGCCCGCCAACGAAGGCCTTCGCGACATGGACGCGCGCATGGTCATCCAGGCCGGCGGCGTGCCGATCAAGTTCGGCAAGGCGCTCGTCGGCGGCATCGGTGTCGGCGGCGCGCCGTCGGGCGATGTTGACGCAAACTGCGCAACCGCGGGCCTTGCTGCAATCGGCGCGAAGTAATTTGCTCCAAGGGAGGCTCCCGCCCTTGAAAAGGCGTGAGGTCTCTCCATCTAAAGGCCACTACCCGTTTCGAGTGCTCTCAGTCGTCGGCGCCTTTGGCGTGCGATAGCGGCACTCCGGGTTGAAAACAGGGCGCTCCCCGACACGGGTAGAGCGCCCTGTTTGCTTTTGGCAGATCGTCGATCAGCCGACCGGTCTCACCAGGTCTTGCTGAGCTTCAACGTGACCGTGCGCGCATCGCCATATCCGCAGACAAGCAGGCCGCTGCAGCCGCTGACATAGTCCTTGTCGAACAGGTTGGTCACATTGAGGGCAGCACCCCAGCCATCTTTCTCGTAGCGCAGGGCTGCATCGAAGACCGCCGATGCCGGCACCTTCTTGGTGTTTTCCTTGTCCGCCCAACTCTCGCCGCGATAGCGCACGCCGGCGCCGAGGCTGAGGCCTTCCAGCGCGCCCTGCTGCACCGTGTAGTCGAGCCACAGCGAGGCCTGTGTATCGGGCGCTAAATAGGGCGCCTTGCCGATCAGCGCCCGGTTTGCGTCCTCGGTCACCTCGATATCCATGAAATCGAGACCTGCAATCAGCTTCCAGCTTTCGTCAAGATTGACCTTGCCTTCGAACTCGATGCCGCGGGAACGGACTTCACCGGTCTGGGTGGAGATGCTGGTCAGCGGGTCGGTGACGAGAGCGTTGCGCTTGGTCAGCTGGTAGATGGACGCCGTCAGCACGCCGTCAAAGAAGGTCGGTTCGTACTTGATCCCGGCTTCGAACTGCTCGCCCTCTTCCGGCTTTGTGTTGCCGGTCGCCGTTACCGCCACGACCGGATTGAAGAAGGTCGCGGCGCTAACGTAGGGGGTGAGGCCATTGTCGAATTCATAGGCAAGTCCGGCGCGGCCGCTGAGCGCGCCTTCGCTGTAGTCGAAGCTCGAATTCTGGGTCGGCACCCAGAAGGTCGGTCCATTGTCGGTTTTGGTGTCGACATAGTCGTAGCGGCCGTTAAGCGTCACGAGCCAGCCATCGCCGAAGCGGATCTGGTCTTGCGCGTAAACGCCGAGCTGCTGCTGCGTGATCACCTGGTTGATGTAGATGGCGTTGGCCGGCTGCGGCGCGCCATAGACCGGATCGGTGGCGCTGATCGGCGTTCCCGCCGACGACGCCTGGACGTGGTCCAGCCGGAAGAACTTGTAGTCGAGACCAACGAGGACTGTATGTTCAAGCGCTCCCGTCTCGAACTCGCCTTCAAGCCGGTTGTCGACGGCAAACGTATCCACCTTCGAGGTCGCCTCGAAGCCAAGGCGATAAAGCAGATTGCCCGGGGTCGCCGGCGTGTTCGAAACCGGGAAGGGAAGGCTCGGATCGTAGTAGCCGTAGGTGTAAGGCCCGTTTTCGTGCTTGTAGAGATGGCCGTAGCGCAGGTTCTGGCTGAACTGCCAGCCGCTGTCGAACTCGTGCTTGAATTCGTAGCCGAGCATCTGCTGCACGTAGGTTCCGGTATCGATGTCCGGTTCACCGAAGAAGGCCTTGCGATCGATCTTGCCGAAGGATGCGTCGACGACGGAGCCGTTATAGGGCAGGAAGCCGCCGCCGGTATGGACCTGATCGAGGCCCTGCAGCAGGCCGTAGACGGTCAGGCTGGTCGCATCGTCGGGCTCGTAGGTGATCTGCGGCAGAATGAAGCCGCGCAGATCCTCCGAGTGGTCGACATAGTTGTTGCCGCCGGAAACCTTGCCGGTGACGCGGTAGTTGATCGCGTCGTCCAGCTGCCGGTTCACGTCGATGCCGAGAAAGGCATTGCCGTTGTTGTTGATGCCGGTCTCGACATAGGTCGAGTTCTCCGCCTGCGGCCGCTTGCTGATGAGGCTGATGATGCCGCCCGGGTTGGCGCCGCCATAGAGCACGGAGGCCGGACCTTTGAGCACCTCGACACGCTCCAGCATGAACGGATCGATCTGGAACCCTCCGAAACCGTAGGAGAAAAGGTTGAGACCGTCGAGGAAAACGCCGGTCTGCGTCGCGTCGAAGCCGCGGATGTAGAACCAGTCGGTATCCGGATCGACGCCGAAGGGCTCGGCCATCACGCCCGGCGTGTAACGCAACGCCTCGTCGACCTTGTTGACGACGCCGCGGTCGTCAAGCTCCTCACGTCCGATGACGGAAACGCTCTGCGGGATTTCGGCGATCGGCGTTGCGGATTTCGAGCCGGTCGTCGTTGCCTTGGCGACGTAACCGTCGACCGGACCGGTCGCATCGCTCTCCGTCCTGGCGCTGGTCGCCTCGATCGTTTCCAACCTCGTCGCCGGTGCATCCTGCGCGATAGCTGCGCCCGCTGCCAGAACCGCAACGGCGGCGACCCCGCTTGCCAGCCATTCCGTCAGCCGTATTGCCTTGCCTCTTACCATCATCTGTCTGTCGTCTCACCCGATCGACCGCAGAGCCTTTCCAGGCGACGCGGCGTACACCCTCTAATAAGATGAGTGTTTATATCAACTATTCGGGCAACTCTTGTCGCGATCGGCGGAAATTGAACGTTCCTGGGCTCTTTACTGCGAACAACTGCTTTGGAAGATGGCACTTGCTCAGGCCGTTCGGTTGCGCTTCCACGCTGCCGGCGTGGCACCTACGACTTTGCGGAACACCCGGGTGAAGTGCGCCTGATCGGAGAAGCCGGTCTCGGCCGCAACCGTCGTCAACGACGCCTCGTTCTTCAGCAACAATTCCTTGGCTCGTTCGACCCGTGCATTGGTCTGCCACTGGTGCGGCGCCATGCCGGTCGACGCCTTGAACGCATGGCTGAAATGCGACTGCGACAGTCCGGCGAGAGACGCCAATTCCTCCAGGCGGATGTTGCGCCCCCAGTTCTCTTCGATGTACTCGACCGCACGGCGAAGCTGCCAGGCCGCAAGCGGGCTGCGTTTGCGGCCATCGTTGCGGTTGAGTTTCATCAGGTCGATGAACAGGGCGACCGTGAGGCCATCGCCGTAGAGATCGTGCAAAGGCTGCGGATTGACGCATTCGGCGGCGATCAATTGCGCGAGTTGCAGAAAGCGCTCGTCATGAAACATCAGCCGCGGTGTGTCGCAACGGCCGGCATCGAGATCTTCCGCCAGGCGCCGGCTGAGGACATCGAGATTGAAATGCAAATCGAGGTGGCGGATGCGCCTGACATCGACCATGTCGGCCCAGATTTCCATACCCGCTGGAATATAGGAAAGCGCCTGCTGGTGCGCGTTCTCAACCGCGCCGCGCCCGTCGGGCGAAAGTCTGACATTGCAGCGGCTACCACCCTCGGCGTCGAGCACGATGAACATGCGCGGATCATCCGAGAAATAGTGGCCACCTGCCCCCGCCTCGCACTCGACGTCCCAGACATCGGCGATGATGCCGTTCCACTCCCGCCGATTGAGCCCGCCGATCACCTTGAACCCGGAAATCTTGTTCTGCATCCGCGGTTGAAACGACATCCAGGCGTATCCAATGCTCTAGGGACGAGGCGACGCCTCCGGCTAATTCCTTCCTCTATTACTCATCTTTAATGTTTTGCGGAAGCCCCGTCGATAAGGCGACGGGGCTTCCGCCGTCAGAACCGGACGCGCGCACCGACTTTGGCGCCGGCGGCTTGCGAACCGTCGCCCTCGATGTTGAACAGCAACGAGAAGTCGAGGTCCCAGTTGTCGTTATTGGAAAGGGCAAGCCCGGCCGAGACCCGGCCAAACAGGCCTTCGCCATCGAGCGAAGCAAAGCCGACATCGGCGCCGATCGTCGGCGACAGGATCAGGCCGT
>NZ_JTLA01000057.1:0-47370 GCF_000799055.1 Ensifer sp. ZNC0028 | reverse complement strand
CTCGTCGCCAAGGGCAAGATCCGCCACTACGGCGTCTCGGTCGAAAAGGTCGAGGAAGCGCTGAAGGCGATCGAATATTCCGGCGTTGCGACCGTGCAGATCATCTACAACATCTTCCGCCAGCGCCCGCACGAGCTGTTCTTCGCGGAAGCACAGAAGAAGAATGTCGGCGTCATCGTGCGCGTGCCGCTCGCCTCCGGTCTGCTTTCGGGCAAGATCAACCGCGAAACCGCATTTGCCGCCGACGACCATCGCAACTTCAACCGCCATGGTGAAGCCTTCGATGTCGGCGAGACCTTTGCCGGCGTGCCGTTCGAAGCGGCGCTGGAAGCGGTCGAGCAGCTTCGCCCGCTCGTGCCCGAGGGCGTGCCGATGGCGCAGTTTGCGCTGCGCTGGATCCTTGAGCAGCAGGCAGTCTCCGTGGTGATCCCGGGCGCCCGCAACGAGGCGCAGGCGCAATCCAACGCGGCCGCCAGCGCGCTTGCCGCCATCGACGACGACACGAAGGCGGCGATTGCAGCGGTTTACGAGCGGCTGGTGAAGGTTCATGTTCATCACCGCTGGTAACTGACGCCGCGCCGACGGGGCGGCCAAGGGAGGTGCAGCGATGACCGACCCCTTCGACCTGCAACGGTTTGTCGACGCTCAGGACCGCGTCTATGCCGCGGTCCTCGATGAACTCGGGCATGGCCAAAAGCGAACCCACTGGATGTGGTTTGTCTTCCCGCAGCTTGCCGGCCTTGGCCATTCGCCGATGGCACAGCGCTATGCGATCTCCGGCCTCGACGAAGCGTCGGCCTATCTCGCCCACCCGGTTCTTGGGCCCAGGCTGCGTGAATGCACAGAGCGCGCCAATGCGGTTGCGGGCAGATCGGCCCACGACATTTTCTCCAGCCCCGATGACATGAAGTTCCGGTCATCGATGACGCTGTTTGCCGAGGTCGAGAGAGACCGGGGACCGTTCAGAGTGGCGCTTGCGCGTTATTTCGCGGGAGAGAAGGATCGGCGCACTATGGAAATCCTGGCGCAGCGGCGTTGATGCCGGCGTTCAAGCGCTCAGGAAGCGCGCTTCGGCGACCCTCAGAGGTTGGGCGTCGAATTGATCAGGAAGAACAGGATCATGAAGGCACAAACCGAAAGGCCAGCAACAATCACCAGCAGTTCTTTCATCATATAGCGATACATCGGCACCTCCTTTCTTCGAGCGGCCCCTTCCTCCTTCATATAGGAAGCCGCGGGACCGATTTTCACACTTCGGCGTCAAAAGATCGTGAACCCAGCGCTTTCGTGATCGGGGTCTCAATCGTAGCAACTCGGCCCATTCGCCGCCGCAACACCGCTCCCGAGAAGCGTAAATCATTATATACTAACATATATTATTGTCTCCTAATCCTTTCGAAGGGCGGCGTTGCCGGAACTGACCCGGCGCCCGAAGCCCCACCGGATGCGGCGCACTGCCCGCTCCTTCGAAACAAGCGGCAGTACCACCATTGACGAACGGCAGATCGCTTCTTAAATCTACACCCAACGTCAGGTTTAGATAGGTGTCGGATTGTCGTCGCTCATGCAGATTGGGGAATTGTCGGAACGGGCCGGCGTCAGCCACCGCACGATCCATTATTACGAGCGGCTGGGCCTGGTGAAGCCGGCCGAGCGCGAAGGGACCGGCTACCGCTACTATGACGACACCGCCGCGAAACGGCTGGAAAAGATCGCGGCGCTGAAGCGTCTCGGTCTCAGCCTCGACGAGATCGCCGCTGTCATCGACCTCTATTTCGAGGATGCCAGCGGCATCCGGGGCAAGGAGCGCGTGCTGGAAATCCTGCAGGCACAGCTCGACAAGACGAATGCCCAACTCGACGAACTCTCGACATTCAAACGGGACCTCGAAAACAACATCACCCGCATGCACGGGCTGATCGCCGAGGCGCGGCAAAAGTGAACGCGGCAAGAACGGGACGTGGCATATGCTCAATCTACACTTGACGTCAGGTTTCATTCCCAGATCCACGTGCCCCGCCAGCTCCCTGCCGGTACTCCGCTTCCGTTGCCGGCAACATCCGCCTCTCAAGTGCCCCCTTAGCGATCCGCGATCGGTTTCATGACCACCTTCCGCCCCCCAACCAGACATAAGGAGCTCTGGACATGCCGCATAGACGCCCTCTCGCGGCCCTCGCCGCCCTCGGCCTTGCCGCCGGCACGGCAACTGCAAACGTAGCCTTCGCGGAGACAGGAGTGAGGCCCGCTGCAGCCGACAGCGCTCAGCCCGCAGCCGCCACCATCGGCGCCTTCATGCCCGCCGGTTACCGCGAGGCGGGCCGCCGTGCCGCCGTCGTCGATGGTAAAGCTGCGGAACTCGTCCGCTACGCGCGCGCCGACGGACGCAATGCAACGCTCGGCGGCGAGCATTTCAGCACCGTCATCGCCGACGATGGCCGCCTCAAGGGCTTTGCCCGGATCGACCTGGATCTGGTCGGCCGCCCATTGCCGACCCGCGAGGAAGCGCAGGCAATCGCCATGGACTTCCTGCGCGAGGCAGCGCCAGACCTTCTACCGGGAATGAGGATCAGCTGGATCGACCCGCATGACGAACCCCTGCGGGTTGCCCGCAACGGCCGCAGCGAAAACCTGACCCTCACGGGCATGAAGGTCAAGATGCGCAACGAGGCCGACGGCCTCTGGATGTGGGTCATCGTCGGCGCGGACCGAAAAGTCATGGTCTTCGAGCGCGACATTCACTGGATCAGCTTTCCCGGCCGCCGCGGAACGGAAAAGTGGCTTCACGATGCCTGGCTCGTCGAGAAGGGCTACAGCGTAGGCCAATCCTAGCGCTACAAGGAAGGCGCTTGCGGGATAGGAGACGTGCGTCGCGAAACGTAAGGCCGCGACGCACGTACCGGCCGAGATATTTGGGTGCCACAGATATGTCGGCAGCGCCAGAAATGGCGGCCAAACGTATCGCCCTCACTACGCCTAAGCTAATAAGCGAATTCCATGAGGCGAAATAGAGAAACCCTTCTGCGCAGCTTCCCGCCAATCGCACTGGACAATCTTATCCAAACTCAACCACGGAGCCGCCCCCGTGTGCGGACGCCGCCAGCGGCTTGAATGCCAAAACATGAAGTGAAGATACAATATGCCGGACGAGAACCGCTCATTCGAGAGCTGTCCGTTCTTCCAGGTCCATGCGTCAGGGCTCTGCAAACCATCCGGCCAAAGACGCTCGCCACCGCCAGGTGTCGTATAACGCTCAACCAGGAGCGACTTCGGCGCCAACAGCCTTTTGATGACATGCTTGCGGCGCGGCACCATCATCGTTGTCAAAGCACCTTCGTCCAAACCGAAGTGTTCGACGGCCGCTATTCGCTCACGCCAATTTGGAATGCGTTTGGCGATTGTCTGCATTTTGGGCGTATTTCGAAAAACCGACAGATGACCGGCCATTCTGTCTGAATGCGATGAAATCGCTTCATACCTGTCAAGAATATCGTCAGTGTATATCGCCCGTAAATCTCCAAAAACAATATCATTGTCGCAATACCCAAAAGACTTGTAGCCTTCCAACTGCGCTGAGAATATCAACCCCAGAAATGGCTTTAAATCACACAATTTATATGGCGTTAGATTGTGAAGATCGACGCCAATTTTGCTGGAGAGCTTCTCTCTATAATCATCAAACGAATAGTGAACAAATTTTACATTTGGCGCTTTGTTTTCAGGCTCAGCTTGATCAGTTGGTATCAACCAGTCAATTTCACGATTGTGCTTACAGGACTCGATAAAGAAATTTATCCATTCAGGCCACGCCCCGAACCATGGCGAAATAAGCAGCAATCGTTTCATGCAAATGCGCACTCGATCTTAATAAGCGATGGCTTATTGTATTCTTGGATAAAATCCACGTTAAAGCATCGAAATATTACTGAATATTGCCGCGCCTGTTTCATCCACAGCACATCAAGATCTTCCGACGTCAGCGCGCGGACGGCAGCAAAGCCTGGAGAAAAACCGCCAAGCTGCAAAATTGCGCACCGCTCATCGGACCACTGCGGAACAGGGCAAAAAACGATCGAAAAAGCGTCGTCAGACTACCGCGCGCAAATTCTAGTAAGCTATTGAAAAGAATGGCGCACCCGAAGAGATTCGAACTCCTGACCCCCAGATTCGTAGTCTGGTGCTCTATCCAGCTGAGCTACGGGTGCGTTTGTCTGCCGCGGTCAAACCGCTTGCGTGAGCGGTTCTCTAAAGGGTCCTTTCGGGGATTGCAAGCGCCGTTCCGCAAAAAAATTCATTTTTACGACGGCAATTCCGCTTTGCTGTGGAAGGACGAAACCGTGCCGGTGCTGAACCCGCTGGAAAGCAAGGCATCGTGGCCTGCGAGCCTCGCCGCGAATTTTTTCGAGGCACCCGCATTTGCCGCTTTCGCTTCGCACAGTCAGCCGTATCGCGGAACGCGCGCAGCCCATTTGTGAATGGAATCATTGAAAACGACGCGACCTCGGGCCCCACCTTTCGTCGCCCAACGACGCCGAACTAATGGCGGAACTTCGAACGGAAGGCGTCGAGCGGCACCGGGCGGTCGGGCAGTTCGATGCGGAACAGCGTGCCGGGCGTCGGCTTTTCGACGAGGGCGATGGTGCCGCCGTGGGCAAGCACGAGTTCCCGAGCGATCGCGAGGCCAAGGCCTGTACCGCCGGAGCGCGCCGAGCCGCGGAAAGCGGCAAACAGGTTTTCTCGCGCCTTGGGCGGCATGCCGGGGCCGGTGTCGTCCACGGAAATGGTGACGACACTGCCGATGCGCATGGCGGAGACGGCAACGGCGCGTGGGCGCCCGTCCTCGGGCTCGTGATTGGTCAGCGCCTGCACGGCATTGCGGCAGATATTGTGCACCACCCGGAAGAGCTGCTCGCTGTCGGCGTCGACTTCGAGGTCGTCCTGCATCTGGATTTGGAAATCGATGCCGGCTTGCGGATCGATCGCCAGCAGTTCGGCGACATCGGAGACCAGCGGCTTCAGCGCGACGAAGCGCCGATGCGGCTCGGCCTCGGTGGTGCGACCGTAGGACAGGACTTCGCGGGTGTAGCCGACGGCGCGGTCGATGGTGCGCAGCAGGGTCGGCGCGAAGCGCTTGACGACAGGATCGTCCACATCGGCCAGCCGGTCGGAAATCAGCTGCGCTGAGGACAGGATGTTGCGCATGTCGTGGTTGATCTTCGACACCGCGAGTCCGAGTTCGGCCAGGCTCTTCTGCTGCTTCAGCGTCTTTTGCAGTTCGCGCTGCATGCTGGCGAGATGCTGGCCGGCGACGGCGAGTTCGTCGTGGCCCTGCGGCGGCACGAGCACGCGGGCAGGATCGGCCGGGTCGTTGGAAAAGTCCTGCATGTTCGCCGTCATCCGCCGGATCGGCGCGATCAGCATGCGGTTGATGGCGAGGAAGATCAGCGCCGCGGTGATCAGCGAAATGATCAGGGAGAGCACAAAGACATTTCGCGAGTAGACGAGCATCGCCTTGCGCAGGCTCGCATCCTTCATCAGGAGTTCGATCGTCGCATCGCTTTCGCCAAGCGGACCATAGACGCGGATCACGCGATCGCCGCCGAAGAGCAACGTGTCGAAGGCGTCGCGGATGGCGGCGACGGCGGTGGAATTGGCGACGTCGTATTCGCCTTGGATCTCGAGCGGCATGTCGGTGAGCGCGATCATGCGCGAGGCGTCCTTGCGCCGAATGACGATCGCCTTGGTGCCGGTCGCCATCAGCGTGTCCTTCTGAACGCTGCGCGGCAGCTCGACATTCTGCAGGCCGTCGACGACGACGGCTGCAGCCGCGGCCGTATTCAGCCGATCCTCGAGCCAGCGGATGCGCATGGTGGCAACGGACGGAGCGAAAATCAGCACTTCGGCCAGCATGACGAAGACGATGGTCAAGAGCAGCAGCTTGCCGGATAGACCGCGGAAAAACCCGGCACTGGTTCTCAATGCCTCGCCTGCCTTCGCCGGACGTGTTTCTTCCGCCATGCCTTAAAAACTTTCCTGCCCGTCAACCAAAACGCCTGGGACCCCGTATGAACATCCGGGCCATGGGGCATCGCGCCTGAAGCGCATAATAGGAGATGGCGGCCGTTTTTCCAATCGCTGACGGACTTTAGAGGGTGCGGCATAGGCGCGGCCATCTCTCCGTCTCGTGCCGTCGATCATGACCAAGGATCGCATCCCGCTCATCTTTCTCCCCTTGCATCGTCGAAGCAAATTTCGGCACACCGCCGCCTCGGCTCGACCTACCTGCACAGAATTGGCATCGATGTAAGTCACCCAGGGAACAGTTCACGTGGCGCCCTTGCGGGCGGCGACGGCAGCCCTGCCCATGATCAGGGGCAAGTCTTGATGGCCCCAAAGACAGAAAGCCCGCGGCACCTTGTGGCACCGCGGGCTCCAATCACCTGGCGAGGCAAGCCGCCGATCAGAACTCTTCCCAATCGTCCTTGGCGGCCGCCGCAGCGGCGCCGCCGCCGCCAAAGGCGCGGGCAACGTTGCCCATCATGCGCCGCGCCGGCGATGCGACCGGCTGGGCCGTCTCGCGGGCGACGGCGATCGGCCGCGCGGCAACGTTATCGACCTTGAAGTAGGCGATCAGGCTGGCGAGATTGTTGGCTTCGCCGGAGAGCTTGTGGGTTGCGGCATTCGCCTCTTCCACCATGGCGGCGTTCTGTTGGGTCACCTGGTCCATCTGGTTGACGGCGGTGCTGACTTCGCTGAGGCCCGTCGACTGTTCGCGCGCGGCGGTCGCGATCGAGTGGATGTGGTCGTTGATTTTCAGGACCCGTTCCTCGATCTCGCCGAGCGCCGAACCGGTCTCCTGTACCAGGCGGACGCCGGTTGCCACTTCGCTGCCGGACTTGGAGATCAGCGACTTGATATCCTTGGCGGCACTAGCGGCGCGCTGGGCGAGCTCGCGCACTTCCTGCGCGACGACTGCGAAGCCCTTACCTGCGTCACCGGCACGGGCTGCCTCGACGCCGGCGTTCAGCGCCAGGAGGTTGGTCTGGAAAGCGATTTCGTCGATCACGTTGGTGATCTGGCCGATTTCGCTCGAGGCCTGCTCGATCCGGCCCATGGCGTCGACGGCGTTGCGCACGACGGCTGCCGACTGCGCGGCGCTGTGCTTGGCCTCGTTGACCATGACCGTCGCTTCCTGCGCCCGCTCGGTGGAACTCTTGACGGCGACCGTGATCTGGTCGAGCGCCGCAGACGTTTCCTCAAGGGCGGCGGCCTGCTGTTCCGTCCGCTTCGACAGATCGTCGGCGGCCGAACGCAGCTCGGACGAATTGCCGTTGATCGAGTCGGTGGTCACACGGACCTCGCGCAGCGTCTTTTGCAGCGTGGAGAGGGTCTCGTTGACGTTCTTCTGCAGCTCGGCGAAGGCGCCTTGGTAGTGGCCGTTCATGCTCTGGGTCAGGTCGCCGGCCGCAAGGCTCGCAATGACCCGGCGGGTTTCGGCGATACCGGCATCGACGCTGCCGACCAGCTCGTTGACGCTGCCAGCAAAGCGGTTGAGATCGTCGTTCTCGTAGTCCTTGCCGATGCGCTTGGTGAAATCGCCGGCGGCGGCGGCCGCAACGACGACACCGATGCTCGACTGCAGGTCGGCGCTCTTTTCACGCAACACCGCTTCCTGCGCATTGAGGTCGCGCACGGCCAGGCCGTTTTGCTTGAAGACCTGCACGGCTTCGGCCATTTCGCCGATCTCGTCCGTGCGGCCCACGAAGGGCACGTCTGCGGCGAGATCGCCGCCAGCCAGTTGCTTCATCTTGCCGGTCAACTCGAGGATCGGACGGCTCAGATGGTTGGTAGCGATATAGAATGCCGCGCCTATGCCGGCGATGAGGCCAAGGCCAGCGATAGCAAGAATCGTGATGATCACGCCGCGCTCAAAGACAGCAACGTCAGCCGTCACGACTTCAAGCGTCTTCAGATTGATGTCGACGACGCCGTCGATCTGCTCCTGGAACGCCTTGCGGTTGGCGCGATTGGCGTCAGTATTGCCCTGCTCGTTGGCAGCCTGCGGCGAAACTTCCTCGCCAAGACGGGCGGTCTCGACGCGGAAAGCCTTGAACTCCGCGGCCCGCGCGACCAGCGTGTCGAAGGAGGCCATGGTTTCAGCCGGGATCAGCAGGCGCCACTCGGCGAGCAGCGTATCGATCTTGTCGAGATTCTTGCGAATGCCTTCGGCGAAGGGCTTTGCCTTCTCAAGGGTCGGGGCGGCATAAATGCCACGCGATTCCATCACCACCGCGGTCACCAGACGGTTGAGGCGCTCGGCATTGAAGGCGCGCTCCGCAACGTTCTCGTACTGATGGAATTTTTCGTTGTATTTGTTGACCGCCACCAGCGACATGCCGGTCACAGCGACCGCCAGCATGCTCATGATGCCGACGATTAGATTGATCTTTCCGCGTATTTTCATCCCGACCTCCACGGAGTGACGAGAGCGTCCGATTATCGGACATGCCGCCGCCCCATATGCACCGGGAAGACCCTAAAATAGGCGTGGTTAATAAAGCTCGTCGGCCTCGACCGGCATTCTGGGGAGTTCCAGTTAGGGCTCCCTTTACCAATCTCGGCTAGTTGACCTTCCTTTTCGCGGTCCGACGGATCGCCATTGGCGGGTGCACCGGCGCTTTTTGCGGCGCTGTCGCCACTGAATCGCCGCCCGCAATTGACTTTCCGGGAAAATTCCCCTTATAAGCCGCCCACGTCCGGTCAAGCCCTCCTGCCCGAAATGGCGGAGCCATGTCCGATAACGTAAACGCTCCTTGCTACACGCAAACCCAAGAAGGGCCGCACACCGCGGTATTAAATAAATGAAGCGTACTTACCAACCGTCCAAGCTTGTCCGCAAGCGTCGCCACGGCTTCCGTTCGCGTATGGCTACCAAGGGTGGCCAGAAGGTCCTCGCAGCCCGCCGGGCTCGTGGCCGCAAGCGTCTTTCGGCTTAAGCCGAAACTGCCCGAAACCAGTGTCCGGGCACATGACGTCAGATAAAGACAAAACGACTGTCGGGCGGCTGAAAAGCCGTCCGCAGTTTTTGGCCGTTCGGGCTGGAGAAGGCCGCAGAGGCCCCCTGTTTCTCCTCGAAGTGCTCGACCGCAACGATCCGGAAGGCGAAGCCCGCGTCGGCTTCACCGTGACCAAGAAACACGGCAATGCCGTCGAGCGAAACCGGATGCGCCGACGCCTGAAAGAGGCGGTGCGGCTTTCCGCCGGGTTTGCAATGAAACCCGGACACGACTATGTGATTGTCGCCCGACGCGAACTCCTGAATGCTCCCTTCGACGCCTTGACCCGGGGCCTTCACGAGCGCATCGAAAACAAGCCGAAACAGAAGCGGCCGCCGGCCGGTTCCAGGAAACTATGATGGAAAAAAACCGCAACTATTTCGTGGCGATTGGCCTGTCCGTGCTGATCCTCATTGCCTGGCAGTTCCTTTACGTCAATCCGAAGATTGAAAAGGAACGCATCGCTGCGGAAGCGCTGCAGGCCCAGCAGGCACAGTCGCAGTCGGCAACGCCGGCACAGCAGACGCCAGGCCAGGCCCTGCCGGGCGGCGGCGCAATCCCGGGCGCCGGTGAAAACCGCGACCAGGCCATTGCCAAGTCGGCCCGCGTTGCGATCGACACGCCGGCGCTTTCCGGCTCCATCAACCTGACCGGCGCCCGCTTCGACGACCTGAAGCTCAAGGAGTACCGCGAGACGGTCGATCCGAAGAGCCCGGTCATCACGCTTTTCAGCCCGGCTGAAACCGCTGACGGCTACTTTGCCGAAATCGGCTATGTCGGCAGCGACGCGACCGGCACCGTGCCCGGCCCGCAGACCGTCTGGACGCTTTCGGGCGGCGACAAGCTGACCTCGGCAACCCCGGTGACGCTGACCTTCACCAACGAAAAGGGCGTCACGTTCAATCGCACAATCTCGGTTGACGAACATTACATGTTCCAGGTGGTCGACAGCATCAAGAACGGTGCAGCCGAGCCCCTCAGCCTTTCCTCCTACGGCCGCGTGACCCGCTTCAACAAGCCGACGACGCCGAGCGTCTACGTGCTGCATGAAGGCTTCATCGGCGTGCTTGGCGAACACGGCCTGCAGGAACTGAAGTACGGCAAGATCGAAGACGAAAAGTCGGTCGAGCCGGGCAAGGCGACCGGCGGCTGGCTCGGCATCACCGACAAGTACTGGGCAGCGGCCATCGTTCCGCCGCAGGCAACCCCCTACGACACGCGCTTCACGCACTTTACCGACGGTCGCGCCCGCTACCAGAGCGATTACAAGAGCGACGCGATCACGGTCGCGCCTGGCCAGTCCTCGGAAATCAAGAACCTCGTCTTTGCCGGCGCCAAGGAAGTTCCTGTCGTCGACAACTATGAAGTGGCTTACTCGATCCCCAACTTCGACAAACTGATCGACTGGGGCTGGTTCTACTTCATCACCAAGCCGATGTTCAAAATGATGGACTTCTTCTTCCGTCTGTTCGGCAACTTCGGCATCGCCATCCTGATCACCACCATCGTGGTCAAAGCCATCTTCTTCCCGCTCGCCAACAAGCAGTACGCTTCGATGGCGAACATGAAGAAGGTTCAGCCGAAGATGGAGGAACTGAAGAAGAAGTTCGGCGACGACCGCATGGGGCTGCAGCAGGCGATGATGCAGCTTTACAAGGACGAGAAGATCAATCCGCTGGCCGGCTGCTGGCCGATCCTGATCCAGATCCCGGTGTTCTTCGCGCTCTACAAGGTGATCTACATCACCATTGAAATGCGTCACGCACCGTTCTTTGGCTGGATCCGCGACCTCTCGGCGCCGGATCCCACGACGATCGTCAACCTCTTCGGCCTCCTGCCGTTCGACGGTCCGGCCTTCCTGCACCTCGGTGTCTGGCCGATCATCATGGGCGTCACCATGTTCGTGCAGATGCGCATGAACCCGACGCCGCCGGATCCGACCCAGGCGATGCTGTTCACCTGGATGCCCGTGGTCTTCACCTTCATGCTGGCCTCCTTCCCGGCCGGTCTGGTGATCTACTGGGCCTGGAACAACACGCTTTCGGTGCTGCAGCAGTCGATCATCATGAAGCGCCAGGGCGTCAAGATCGAGCTCTTCGACAATCTGAAGGGCCTGTTCTCGAAGAAACCCAAACCGGCGGAATGACGCCGGCCGACACCACAATCGCAGAGCCCCGGACTTCGGTCCGGGGCTTTTTTGTTTCCACGCCGCGGCGCGACACGCGGATGGCGTTGACGCGGGCGTGCGGTCCGGGCATCTGGCGTTATTGAAATCAGCGCGCCCCTGCTCCAGGACAACTTGCCATGACCGACCCGTCGGCCACTTCCACCCCGTTTGCCGCCAACGAGAAGCTTGGCGCCCTGCTCGTCTTCGGCTCGGCCTTCTTCTGGAGCTTCGGCGGCGCCATTGCGCGGTTCCTGCACATTTCCGACAGCTGGACGATCGTCTTCTGGCGCTGCCTGTTCGCCGGCCTGTTCCTGCTCGCCTTCATGCTGGTGCGCGACGGACCGCGCGGCACGGTGGCGCTGTTCAAGGGCATGGGCTGGCCGGGCATCGCCGTCGGGCTCTGTTTCACCATCGCCTCGACGTCCTTCATCATTGCGATCTCCTACACGACGATCGCCAATGTCGTTCTGCTCGGCGCCGGTGTGCCGCTGTTTGCAGCGCTGATGAGCTGGGTGTTGTTTCGCGAACGGGTCTCGCGCTTCACCTGGGGCGCGATCACCGCCGTCATCTTCGGCGTCGGGATCATGGTGTCGGAAAGCCTGACAGGAACAATGTCACCGGTCGGCGACGCGCTGGCGCTCTTGATCCCCGTCGTCTTCGCACTGGCGACCGTCATTACCCGCCGCTACCCGCATGTGCGCATGACGCCCGCCACCTGCTTCGGCTGCTTTGCCGCAAGCGGCATTGCCGCCAGTCAGTCGTCGGGCCTGGCGGTGACCGGAGGCGAGCTCGCGCTGCTCTTCGTCTTCGGCGCCTTCAACCTCGGGCTTGGCATGGCGCTCTTCGTCACCGGTGCCCGGCTGGTGCCCTCGGCACTGGCCGCGCTGCTCGGGACGGCGGAAACCGTGCTGGGGCCGCTATGGGTCGCGATCATCCATGGCGAGGTACCGAGCAGCCGGACGATCGTCGGCGGCACCTTCATTCTTCTGGCCTTGCTTGCCTACCTGCTCAACGAATTCCGGCGGACGCAAACCATCCCCACACGGCCGGTCCGCACGCCGACGCCTTGACATCCACGGCCAAAACCTTGAAGCCAAGGACTTTCTCGATGAAGGACCGACCGCCGATGGCCGATACCAGACCCAAAGACGACAAGCCGTTGTTCGGCCGGCCGTGGATTTTCATTCGCGGCGTCCCCGCCATGAAATTCCTGCCACCCGAAGGACCGGCCGAGATTGCCTTTGCCGGTCGCTCGAACGTCGGCAAATCGTCATTGATCAACGCGCTGGTCGGCCACAAGGGCCTGGCGAGAACCTCCAACACGCCGGGACGCACGCAGGAACTCAACTACTTCGTGCCGGATGGTTTTTCCGGCGAGGCCGACGACCTGCCGCCGATGGCGCTGGTCGACATGCCCGGCTATGGCTATGCCCAGGCGCCCAAGGACCAGGTCGATGCCTGGACGAAACTCGTCTTCGACTATCTGCGCGGCCGCTCGACGCTGAAGCGCGTCTATGTGCTGATCGACAGCCGTCACGGCATCAAGAAGAACGACGACGAGGTGCTCGACCTGCTCGACAAGGCAGCGGTCTCCTATCAGCTCGTGTTGACCAAGACCGACAAGATCAAGGCCGCCGGCGTGCCACGGCTGGTCGCCGAGACGCTCGAAAAGATCAAGAAGCATCCGGCGGCCTATCCCGAGGTCCTTTCGACCTCTTCGGAAAAGGGGGAAGGTCTCGAGGAACTGCGGGCCGCGATCGCCACGGCGATTGCCCACTAGCGGAACCCGCGGGACAAACCCGGGGCGGCGCGGCCTCGACAACCTCTGCCAATTCTCTGTCTTTGATCTCTGTCACTACCCCGACATGCAATCCGCTCTATCTCTGCGTTGCGCCCAGAACGGTGGCGCGGCCAGAGATAGGAGTGAGACATGTCCGATTTGATCGTTGTCGGGTTCGATTCCCCCGAGGAGGCTGACAGGGTTCTGGTCCGGCTCGCCGGGCTGAAGAAGGAATATCTGATCGACCTCGAGGATGCGGTGGTCGTCGTGCGCGACACCGAAGGCAAGGTCCACCTCAAGCAGAGCCTCAACCTGACGGCCGTCGGCGCCACCTCGGGCCTGCTCTCCGGCTCGCTCTGGGGCGGCCTGGTCGGCCTTCTGTTCCTCAATCCACTGGCTGGCTTTGCAATCGGCGGCGCGCTCGGCGCGGGTGCCGGCGCTCTCTCGGGATCGCTCAGCGACTACGGCATCGACGACGAATTCATCAAGTCGCTCGGCAACACCATCCCGAACAATTCCTCCGCTCTGTTCATCCTGGTGCGCAAGGTCCAGCCGGAAAAGGTTCTCGCCGAATTCCCCGACTTGCGCGGCCGCGTGCTGAAGACGTCGCTTTCGCCCGAACAGGAGCAGAAGCTGCAGGCAGCCCTCTCCGGCGCAGCACCGGCTACGCCGCCTGCCGGAGCCTAGTCGTCCGGACTGGCTTATCGAGACAGCGCGAAGGCAAGCGCCAGGCCATTGATGCAATGGCGCTTGCCGGTCGGTGGCGGGCCGTCGTCGAAGACGTGACCGAGGTGGCCGCCGCAACGGCGGCAATGGCATTCCGTCCGGGTCATGAGCAACGAGTTGTCTTCCCGTGTCGCCACGGCATTGGGGAGGGATTGCCAGAAGCTTGGCCAGCCCGTGCCGCTGTCATATTTCGCCTCGGACGAATAGAGCGGCAGCGCGCAGCCGGCGCATTGGAAGGTGCCCTTGCGCTTTTCGTGGTTGAGCGCGCTGGTAAAGGGACGCTCCGTATCCTCGTGCCGCAGGATCCGGTACTGGTCGTCGGTGAGCGTCGCCCGCCATTCGGCATCGGATTTGACGACTTCGAAGGTCTCCGTTCCCGCAGCCCATGCCAGCGGCGTGAGGCCGCGAAACGCAAATGCTGCGGCCAATGCCGTGCCTGCCATCAGGAAGACGCGCCGGCTGATCATGATAACCTCCTACCTATCCTAAAGCGCGTCACGGTCATTCGTGCGGTGCGCTGTAAGCTGTCGATTTGTCGGATGTCGAGATCGACGATATCGCCCGGACGGAGGCACTGCAAAACAATGCCGTTCAAAGCGTCGTGACGCGGCGAAAAGCCATCCCGTACGACAGATGCGCCAGGCCGCCGGCAGCGGCCCGGCGCAACAGAGGGTCAGCTTTTCGGCAGGAGAACCTTGTCGATCACGTGGATGACGCCGTTCGACTGCTTGACGTCGGCGATCGTTACCGTCGCGGTACCGCCGGTTTCGTCGGTCAGCATCAGCTTGCCGCCATCTTCCCTGGCTTTCAGCACACAGCCCCCGACCGTCTTGACGTCATGCTCGCCGCCGTCCTTCTTGATCATCTCGGCAATCGTCGCCGACATCGCGTCGGCGGCAACCACATGGCAGGTCAGGACCTTGGCGAGCTTGTCCTTGTTTTCCGGCTTCAGCAGCGTATCGACGGTACCGGCCGGCAGTGCGTCAAAGGCGGCATTCGTCGGCGCAAACACCGTGAATGGCCCCTTGCCCTCCAGCGTCTTCACCAGGCCGGCGGCCTTGACGGCGGCGACCAGCGTCGTGTGATCCTTGGAATTGACCGCGTTTTCGACAATGTTTTTCTCCGCATACATCGGCGCGCCGCCGACCATCGGATTTTCGGCGTGGGCGACGAATGCACTTGCTGCGAGGACGGACGCTGTTGCGACCAAGCGGATGGCAGACGTGAACATCTTCTCTTCCTTCCTGTTGAGGGAGGCGGCATAGCGCCGCCCGCCGAAGCTGCCGTTCCCTGCGGGGAACAGGACAAGCAACGGAAGGACGACAGAAAGAGTTTCAGGAATTCGCGGGAAAGTTAGCCGACTGATAAATAAGGGTATTTGTCAGGCTGATGCGATCAGAGGTTTCGCGCCTTGCCGAGCGCGATAATCGGTCCGGTGGCCGCGCCGGTTGGCGAACCGCCGAGCGGCTCGACGCTGACGGCAAGAACCGAACCGGCGGAGATCCTCGAGCGGAACGTCGACGGCACGGCGATTTCGCCTTCCCCGGTCTGCGGCAAAACACCGAGCGAAATCGCCGGATTGTTGCCGTTGATCAGCCAGAGTTCGAGGGATTTCTGTTCCGCCTGGCTGGCGGCCACCGGCGTTACCTGCAGGCGGCCCGACGCCCGGTCGAAACGGGCAACGAGATCGATGGCGGCCCCTTTGCCCGTAAGCTCTGCAACGAGCGAAGCACCGGTCGACGGCGTCTCGAACAGGCCGGCCATGGAGGCACCCATCACCATCAGCGCGGCGAGCGAGGCAAGCGCCAGCCCACGCCAGAGCGCCAGCGAATGCCACAGCCCGCGAGACCGCGCGGGTTCCGGCCGCAACGTATCGAAAAGTTGCCGCTCGATCGCGGCGAAAGTCCTGGGTGGAGGCACCACCGGATCATAGGCTTCATCGAAGGAGGATAGGTTGCTCTGCCAGCGGTCGACCATGGCGGCGAAGTTGCGATCGGAGGCAAGCCGGGCTTCGACCTTGCGGCGATCGTCGGCAGACAACACGCCGAGCACATACTCGCCCGCAATCACCTCGTCGCGGCGAAAGTCCCGGCCCTCTGGGGTTGGTGTCGTCATCGCTCCATACACTCTCGCAACTTCAGGAGGCTGCGCCTCAACCAAGTCCGCATCGTGTTCAGCGGCACCGCGAAGACGTCAGCCAGTTCCTGGTAGCTCAGGCCCTCGACATAGGCGCGCCGCACCGCTTCCGCGCGGTCTTCTTCAAGCTCCTCCATGCAGGCGTCGATCCGCCTGCCCTCCGCTTTCACCACTGCCGATTTTTCCGGATCGGCAGCAGGATCAGCCAAATCGTAGGCTTCGTCAATCACGTTGGCGGCTGGTTTGCGCGCCCGGATGAGATCGATCGCCTGATTGCGCGCGATCGCCGCCAGCCAGGACGCCGCCGGCGCCTGTCCTTGCGCGAAACGCCCGGCGTGCTGCCAGATCTTGACGTAGATTTCCTGCAGGGCTTCTTCCGCTTCGCTCCTGTTTGCAAGGATACGCAAGCAGATGCCGAAGAGTTTCGGGCTGGTCTGGCGATAGAGTTCGGAAAAGGCATCGCGGTCGCCGAGCGAAATGCGGCCGAGCAGCCCGGCTATGTCCTCGTCCATCATCCAGTGCGCGCCCCAAAGCCTCGTTCACGAAACGTGAGATAGGGCGCCGATCACAATGTGCCAGCCGTTCCGTCATTCCGGCTTTATCTTGTTCGCCGATCATTCCCTCGGTCCGGAACTTGCGCTAAACAGCAGCCGGTATTTTTCGAGGGTCCGCCATGTCCGCCAATGAAAGTGAAATCCAGGCACGCCTGCTCACCCAGGCCCTGCCCTACATGCAGCGCTACGAAAACAAGACGATCGTCGTCAAATATGGCGGCCACGCCATGGGCAACAGCGAGCTCGGCCGCGCTTTTGCCAGCGACATCGCGCTTCTGAAACAGTCGGGCGTCAACCCGATCGTCGTGCATGGCGGCGGCCCGCAGATCGGCGCGATGCTGACGAAGATGGGCATCGAATCGAAGTTCGAAGGCGGCCTGCGCGTCACCGACGAAAAGACCGTCGAGATCGTCGAGATGGTGCTGGCCGGCTCGATCAACAAGGAGATCGTCGCGCTCATCAACCAGACGGGCGAATGGGCGATCGGCCTTTGCGGCAAGGACGGCAACATGGTCTTCGCCGAAAAGGCGCGCAAGACCATCAAGGACCCGGACAGCAACATCGAGCGCGTGCTCGATCTCGGCTTCGTCGGCGAAGTGGTCGAAGTCGACCGCACGCTGATCGACCTGCTTGCCCGCTCGGAAATGATCCCGGTGATCGCGCCGGTGGCGCCGGGCCGTGACGGCCACACCTACAACATCAACGCCGATACCTTTGCCGGCGCGATTGCCGGCGCGCTCAACGCCACGCGTCTGCTGTTCCTGACGGACGTTCCAGGCGTGCTCGACAAGCAGGGCAACCTGATCAAGGAACTCTCGGTTTCCCAGGCGCACGCACTGATCGCCGACGGCACGATCTCCGGCGGCATGATCCCGAAGGTCGAGACCTGCATCGACGCGATCAAGGCGGGCGTCCAGGGCGTCGTCATCCTCAACGGCAAGACCGCCCATTCGGTGCTGCTCGAAATCTTCACCGAGCGCGGCGCCGGCACGCTGATCGTGCCCTGATCAAGCCGATCGGCAATGACATGACGAGGATCCGGAAGCCGTCCCGCACGGCTTCCGGATTTTTTATGCGGCCGCGCTGTCTGCCGGACGGCGCCGGCGCGGCGGCAGCATCGATTCTTCCTCGGTCTCCTGCGGCGCGCCCCAGAACACCTGAAGCGTCGGGCCGGAGTCGAAATGGCGGCGGCGGAAGACGAATTCATAGAGCTCGTGAAACCAGACCCTGCGTCCCATGCGAGTGTACCACCGCATCGAATGGCGCTGCTGCGGATCGCGGTGCAGGAGAACGCGTGCGAGGGCCTTCGGCCGCGCCTGGATCGCAACCTCGATCAACTTGACGCTCAGGAAGAGCACGGCTGGATGAAGGTGCTTCATCTTCAGTACCTGATGCTTATAGTCCCATTTGCGGACGTCCGGCTCGATGACGGTGCGATCTCTGGCAAGACCAAAGAAGGGGGTCCACCGATGGGGCGTGACGTAGAGCGCCTGGATCTGGTCCGGATCATAGGACAGGAGCTGCTTGAAGCCGCGCCAAAGGTCGCCCAGGCGCTCCTCCTCGAAGCCAACCACCCAGGTGGCCATCGAGAGAATATCGTGCTGGCGCAGGAGCGCGATTGCCTGTCGGTCGCTCGTGGTCGTCCCGCCCTTTTTGATGAGCTTCAACGTGGCGTCGTCAGTGTTTTCCATTCCGAGCAGCCAACGCACGACACCCGCCTTGCGATACAGGGGCAATATGTCGGCATCGCGTACAATATCGTCCGCCCGCGTCGAACCGACGATCTGCACCGGTACGTTCTCGGCGATCATGGCGTTCAGGAAGGCGAGCCAGGCCTTGCGCGACGAGGTCGGGTTTTCGTCGGCGAGATTGATCAGTTCCACGCCCTCTTCGCGGTGAAGGCGGGCGATCTCCTTAGCGAACGCGACCGGATCCCGGTGCCGCCATCGCGTCCAGAAACCGCGCTGGCCGCAATAGTTGCACAAATGCGGGCACCCTCTCGAAAACTGCAGCACGACAGCGCGCTTTCCGCCCCAATAGCTGTAACGCCTATGCTCGATCAGCTCCCAGCCGATGCGGTAGGCATCGAGATTGGCGATCGCCTCCGCCGGATGGGTGGCGAGAGCCCTGCCGCCATCATCGCGATAGGCGATGCCCAGAACCTCGCTCAAGGGTTCTAAGGATGACAGGGCGCGCACGAGCCGTCGCACTGTCTCCTCGCCCTCTCCCCTGACGATGAAATCGAAGGCGCCGCTCTCGCTTAGAACCTCGCGCCAATGATAGGTCGGGAACACACCGCCATAGATCACCCGCACGGACGGTGCGGCCATTCTGACATCGCTGGCAATACGCCTGGCCGTCGGGTGGGCCGACGTCGACCCCGAATGTCCGATCAGCAGAAGATCCGGGCAGTCGTCGAGCACGCGTGCGACAATCTCCTCGAAGCCCAAAGGGCCGAATTCGCAATCGATGAGCCGCACGGCATGGCCGTCATCAAGGAGCGGCCCGCCAACGGCGAGCAGGCCGAGGGGCGGAAGATGGTCATCGGGAATACGGCTACCGATGGCCGTATGCGGCGGATTGAGCAGAACAATCTTCATACGGTGCCTCTCGGGTCGCAAAGAATTGCCAGAGACACCATAAAGCTGAAGATTGCGGAAATAACAGCTCCAGGCTGCGGCCAAAAACGTACGCTTTCAGGGTGAAATCGCGCAGCTTGCGCCGCGCGACCAGCCGGCCCTCACGTCAGCGCGGAGCGTAGATTTCCGACGCAGCCGCCTTCAGCTTCTCCATCATCACGCGATAGGGCCCCGGACCATAGCTGACGCGCGAAACGCCGGCGCGGGCGAGCGCTTTCAGGTCGGGTGCGGCCGGGCGCATCATGATGTTGACGGGCAGGATCGACGCGGCGCAGACCTTGGCGATCAGCGCCTCGTCCACCAGCCACGGCACGAAGAAGCCGCTGGCGCCGGCTTCGGCATAGGCCCTGCCGCGGGCAATCGCCTCGTCGACGAGGCCGGCATGCCGGCTCTCGTCACTTTCTTGCAGGAAGAGATCGGTGCGGGCATTGATGAACAGAGGGATGCCGCGCCGGTCGGCCATCTCGCGGATGGCGCGGATGCGCGTCGCCTGCTTTTCGACCGGGTGTACGCCACCCTTGCCGACGATCTGGTCCTCGAAATTGATGCCGATGGCGCCGACGTCGAGGATGCGCGAGACATTGGCGGCACCGGTCGCCGGGTCGTCGGAATAGGCGCCCTCGAAATCGATGCTGACGGGCAGGTCGGTCGAAGCCACGATCAGGCGCGCGATATCGGCAAGCCATGCCAGCGGCACCTTCTCGCCGTCGCCGAAGCCGTGGGCGGCGGCCACCGACCAGCTTCCGGTCGCAAGCGCCTTGGCCCCGGCTTCGGCCACCGCCTTGGCACTGCCGGCGTCCCAGATGTTGTAGAGCACCACCGGCTCGCCCTTTTTATGCAGGGCGGCAAAGGCGAGCGCCTTTTCCTTCTGGTTCATTGCGTTTCCTCCACCAACAGGCTGACAGGTTTCATCTTCGCCTCGTGCCGAAGCAGCCACTGCTTGCGCCAGAGCCCACCACCGTAGCCGGTCAACGAACCATCCGCGCCGAGGCAACGGTGGCACGGAATGACGATGGCGATCCGGTTGGAACCGTTGGCCTTGGCGACTGCACGAGCGGACTGGATGGTAGCGACCTCGCGGGCAATGTCACCATAGGAACGCGTTCCGCCGGCGGGAATCTTCACGAGCTTCGCCCAGACGCTGCGCTCGAAGGGCGTCCCCCCAGGCGCAAGCGGGGTTTGAAATCCGCTCGCCTCGCCGGCGAAGTAGCTCTTCAACTCGCCTTCGATCTGGTCGATCGGCGTCGTCCGGCCGGGAACGATGGCCGAGCGCGTCGCGCGCTTCAGCGCCTCCAGTTCCGTCGGCAGCGCCTTGCGCTCATGGAACTCCAGCAGATGGAGGTGCGTCGCATCGGCAACCGCGACCATCGGCCCGATCGGCGTTTCGATCCAGTCGGACGTGAGCAGCGCCCTCCCCTGGGCTGCCGCCGGCGCATCTCCGAGCAGGCGCTGGAAGGCTGCGCGAAAACCGCTCGGCGACTGATAGCCGGCCTCGAGCTGGGCGTCGATCACCCGCCCGCCGTCGGCGAGCTGGCGGGCGGCAAGCCCCAGGCGGCGATGCCGCGCGAGATCGAGGAAGGTGATGCCGAGTGCGCGCTTGAAGGCGCGCCGGACGGTCGACGGATCGAGCCCGCGGCGAACGAGATCGTCCTCACTCCAGCGCCGTTCGGGCGCCGCTTCCAGCGCCTGCAGAAGCTCCTGGACGAGCGGGTCCTTGGCGCCGAAGGTGGCAAGCGGCCGGCACCGCTGGCAGGGGCGGAAGCCCGTCTCCAGGCAGGTTCCGATCGAGCCGACGAAGATCGTATTCTCCCGCTTCGGCTTGCGGGCGGGGCAGGACAGGCGGCAGAAGACGCCTGTTGTCTTGACGCAGACGAAGGCGGAACCTTCGTAGTCGCTGCTGCGCGCAATCAGTGCATCGTAGAGCGTGTCATCGGAGGGGAGATCGAACAACATGCTGCCGTTCTAGCACGCCCCGGGGGTGGGCGACGCCGGTTTTCGGGCGTCTATTTCTCAGACCGGCGCCCGTCTTCAGATGAGCACGAGCATCACGACGCCAAGCACGATCAGGAGGCAACCCAAAAGCTCCAGCCGGTTGATCCATTCCCGGAAGATGAAGAAGGACGAGGCGAAGGTGAAGAGCATTTCCACCTGGGCCACGACCTTGACGACGGCCGCCTGCTGCAGGGTCATCGCCATGAACCAGCCGAACGACGCAGACGCCCCGACGAAACCGACGACAAAGGCCGGTTTCCAGGCAGCCGCGATGCGCGGCAGCTCGTCGCGTTCGCGCAGCACGATCCAGATCAACATGACGACGGTCTGCAGGAGGATGACGAAGCCGAGCGTGAAGCTTGCCTGCATCATGTAGTCGGGTGCCGGCAGGCTCGGCGCCAGTGCCAGCGACGCCGAACGGTAGGCGACGGCCGAAAGACCGAAGAAGGTGCCGGATAGCAAGCCGATGCCGGCCGTGCGCGAGAATACGGAGGTCACCAGCGTGCGCGCGCTCAGGGTCGTGCGCGCCACCGAAATCAGCATCACGCCGACGACCGAGATGGCGATCGCCACAAGCGTGCCCTGGCTCGCCTTTTCGCCGAGGAAGATCAGGCCGAAAAGGGCCGCCTGCGCCGGCTCGGTGCGCGAATAGGCGGTGCCGACGGCGAAGTTGCGGAATGAGAAGAGATGGACGAGCAGGAAGGTCGCGGCAATCTGCGCAAGCCCCCCGATCACCGCCCAGAGGAAGAATGTGCCATTCGGCACCGGCAGCGGACGGCCCACCACCTGCCAGAGCACAATGAGATAGAGGAAGGCGAACGGCAGGCCGAAGCCGAAGCGCACGAAGGTCGCGCCCGTCGTGCCCATGACGCCTTTCAAGTGTTTCTGCATTGCGGAGCGGACGTTCTGAAGGAAGGCCGCGGCGATGGTGATGAGGACCCAGGTTTCCATCGTTTCGAGCTAGCATGCAGGCCGGCTCGTTGCCAAGGACCACCTAACGGACCGATTGCTACTCTGCCCGTTCCGGCGCCTCTACGAGGTCCGTGCCCTCGCTGATCGTGATCCGCGGCGCTTCGTCCTCGAAGGTCTTCACACGCTGATCGTAGTTGGGCGCGAGCGTCCCGAGCACACGGTCCCAGAAGGAGAAGTAGTTGGCGTAATTGTACCTGAAGCCCGAATGGTGCTGATCATGGAACGTCGTGCACAACAGCGGAGACGGATAGCGCGCGGTGGAGGCGGCAAAATATTCGAAGCCGCAATGTCCGATCATGCCGTTGAAATGTTCGAACAGCCGATGGGCGACGAGCACCAGCGGCGGAAACGGCACGACGAAAACGACGACGGCCGAAAAGCTCTGAAGCAGGAAGTTGTCGAAGACGTCTTCCGAATAGGTGGCCCAGATCGTCGGCGCGACGCTTTTGTGGTGCAGGGCATGCAGCGGATAGAGCCACTTGGTGTGCAGCAGCCGGTGCATGAAATAGAACCAGGCATCGTAGAGGATCATGCTGAGCACGAAAAGCGGCAGGGCGTTCCACCAGGTGAGCGTCCAGGGCGCCGGCGCCCAGCCCTTCTGCTGGGCGTAAAGCCCGATCGTCAGCGGCAGGCAGGCGCTGAACATCGATTTGAGGCTCTGGCGGATCTCGGCGCTGCGGCGTCGGTCGGAGCCGCGTCCCTTCTGGATCTTTCGCTCGGGGTTGCGCTCGTTGAGCCATGTGATGCCGTAGCCGAGCGCAAAATAGGTAACGACCGTGAACGCGTAAAATCCGAACAGAAAGAGCAGATAGAACACTTCGTCAGACATTGGCATTCGCGTCCCCGAGCCAAAAACCGCGCGAGCCGGAAGATGCCACGCACAACTGCCAATTCAAAGCGCTAATCTATGCGCCAGCATTACGCCCTAGAGCCCCGCATCGCTATTTTCCCGTTTGCCGCCACGGTTGGCCGTGTCATAAGGCGGTCATGAAAAAGCTCGACCGCCTGCCGACCCGCTCCGAATTTGCCCATGTCACCGACTGGGTGTTCGACCTCGACAACACGCTCTATCCGCATCACGTCAACCTGTTTGCGCAGATCGACCGCAACATGACGGCCTATGTGGCGAAGCTTTTGTCGCTGGAGCCGGCCGACGCCAAGAAGCTGCAGAAGGATTACTACCGCGACCACGGCACGACGCTCAAAGGCCTGATGGTCCATCACGGCATCGATCCGAACGAGTTCCTCGAGCAGGCGCACGCGATCGACTATTCGATCGTTCCAGCCGACCCGGCGCTCGGCGAGGCCATCAAGTCGCTTCCTGGCCGCAAGTTCATCTTCACCAATGGCAGTGTTGCCCATGCGCAGATGACGGCCCGGGCACTCGGCATCCTCGACCATTTCGACGACATCTTCGACATCGTCGCCGCCGATTTCGTGCCGAAGCCCGCCGGCGAGACCTATGACAAGTTCATGAGCCTGCACCGGGTCGATACCCGCAATGCCGTCATGTTCGAAGACCTGCCGCGCAATCTCCTGGTGCCGAAGGCGCTGGGCATGAAGACTGTGCTGCTGGTGCCGCAGAACCTCGAATACACCTTTGCGGAATCCTGGGAAAAGTCGAACGACACCGACGAGCAGATCGACTACGTGACGGAAGACCTCACGGGCTTCCTGCGCCGTCTCCTCACGGATCTCTAGAAAAACGGATACGGGCGGGACACCGCAGAGACGGTGCCCCGCCCGCCCCGACACAATTTCGCCGCCGAAAAACCCCTTTTCGGCCAATGACTTAAATTACCAAAGTTTAACTGGCGTCGGCTGCACCTGCGTCTATCCTTGCGATCAGAAACAACCGATCGAAAGGACGCATGATGCCGAACAAGACCCTGATCCTCGGCGTGGCTGCACTCTCCGTCGCCGTCACCGGAATGGCCTCCCCCTCCTTTGCCGCCCGCGATAAGATGACGCCCGAGCAGCGCGGCCAGCGCATGATTGAGCGGCTCGACACCAACAAGGACCAGAAGGTTTCGCTCACCGAGTTCCAGGCGCGGATCTCCGACAACTTCAAAACCTTCGACACCAATGGCGACGGGCAGATCAGCGCCGAGGAAATGAAGGTCAAGCGCGAAGCTTTCCGCGAGGCACGCCAGGCCTGGAAAGATGCCAAGGGCAAGACCGGCACGGAGCGCGAGACCGCCCTTGCCAAGTTGAAGGAAGCCCACCCGGCGATGTTGCCGGGGCTGCGCCCGAAGGCCTTCAAGCGCGTCGATACCGACGGCAACGGCTCCTTGAGCGCCAGCGAAGTTTCAAGCGCCGCCGAGACGATGTTCAAGCGGCGCGACAAGAATAGCGACGGCGTCATCGACGCGGCCGACTTCACCAAAAAGATCTGACGGGAGCTCTTCTCTCTCCCCACCGCCCGGTGGAGAGGCTCCTGCCTAGCCCATAGCCCCTTGCAACCCGCGCGAGGGGCTATGCGCTTTTTCGAACCGCTGCGATCAGCGGCGGCCGTTTGCCATCGGAACGGACTTCGGGTCGACCGTTTCGTAGAAGCGGGAAATGATATCCCAGGCTTCGTCGGCCGTTTCGACAAACTGGACCAGATCGACGTCATTGGGCGCGATCGTACCGAATTCGGCGAGCGCTTCGAAATTGACGATCGAGCGCCAGAACTTCTCCCCGAACAGAATAAGCGGAACCAGCGCCAGGCGCCCGGTCTGCATCAGCGTCATCGTCTCGAACAGTTCGTCCAGCGTACCGAAGCCACCGGGGAAAACGGTGACGGCCTTCGCCCGCAGCAGGAAATGCATCTTGCGGATGGCGAAGTAGTGGAAGTTGAACGACAGTTCCGGCGTCACGTAGCGATTGGGCGCCTGCTCGTGCGGCAGCACGATGTTAAGGCCGATCGACGGCGCGCCGACATCATCGGCGCCGCGATTGCCGGCTTCCATCACGCCAGGGCCGCCGCCGGTGACGACGACATATTCCTTGTAATTCAGCTTGGCCGAATGCTCGGAGCAAAGCCGCGCGAACTTGCGCGCTTCCTCGTAATAGACCGAGGCGGCCTCCAGGTTCTGGCGCTGCGTCTCGTTCTTCGCCGCCCAGGCGTCGCCGCCGGGTTCAGGAATGCGGGCGCCGCCGAACATGACGACGGTGGAATTGATGCCGCGCTCCTCCAGCATCATTTCGGTCTTTAAGAGTTCGAGCTGCAGCCGGATCGGGCGCAGTTCCTCACGGCAGAGAAAATCGTCGTCGATATAGGCGAGGCGATAGGAAGGCGAAGCCGATTGCGGCGTGACCGGAACGGTCTGTGCGCGTTGCCGGCTCTGCGAGCTGTCGGCCAGCGGATCCCAGACCCCATCTTTGCGGCGCAGAGCGCGCTTCTTCATGCGTGCCATATTCTCGTCTTTCCCGTCGCGTTCCGGACAATCGGCATCTCGTCCAGACGCGTCCTATCCTCAATCCTCGGTCATGAAGGTCGCAAGCGCATCAGCGCGCTGCGGCGGCCTTTGCGTATCCCGAACGGGTACGCGGCGCTGTAGTGCCGTGTTCGCCTCAGTTTGCCAAGCCCTGGCCACTCCGGCGGCCTGAAAAGCCCTTCAACTTTTCAGGATCATGTCGTGCAGCAACTGCCGCGCAGGACATGTCAAGGTCGCTGCAGCAGCTAGATCTGCTGCATAATATTGTCCTTAAATCGATTCCGATTTTCGGATTTATGCAGTAGAGCTTTCGCAGGATAACCGCCGAACTTTAAGGAATTCCGATGACGAACCACGACCTCGCCTCCCTGTCGCAGACGATCGAAGCCGCCTTTGAAGACCGCGATTCCGTCAACACCGGAACCCGCGGCGCGGTGCGCGATGCCGTCGAGACGGCGCTGAACCTGCTCGACAGCGGCAAGGTCCGCGTCGCCCAGCGCGGCGAAGACGGTAACTGGACGGTCAATCAATGGCTGAAGAAGGCCGTGCTGCTCTCCTTCCGCCTCAACCCGATGGAAATCGTCAAGGGTGGCCCGGGCCAGTCGGTCTGGTGGGACAAGGTGCCCTCGAAGTTCGACGGCTGGAGCGTCAACGAGTTCGAGAAGGCCGGCTTCCGCGCCGTTCCGAACTGCGTCGTGCGCCGTTCGGCCTATATCGCCCCCAACGCTATCCTGATGCCCTCCTTCGTCAACCTCGGCGCCTATGTCGGCGAAGGCACGATGGTCGATACCTGGGCGACCGTCGGCTCCTGCGCCCAGATCGGCAAGCACGTGCATCTTTCGGGCGGCGTCGGCATCGGCGGCGTGCTGGAGCCGATGCAGGCCGGCCCGACGATCATCGAGGACAATTGCTTCATCGGCGCTCGCTCGGAAGTCGTCGAAGGCTGCATCGTGCGCGAAGGCTCCGTCCTCGGCATGGGCGTCTTCATCGGCAAGTCGACCAAGATCGTCGACCGCGCCACCGGCGAAGTGACCTATGGCGAAGTGCCGCCCTACTCGGTCGTCGTCGCGGGCTCGATGCCCTCGGGCTCGACCATGGGCAACGGCCAGCCGGCGCCGAACCTCTATTGCGCCGTCATCGTCAAGCGCGTCGATGAAAAGACCCGCTCGAAGACCGGCATCAACGAACTGCTTCGGGACTGATCGCGATGACACCGGAGGGGCCGCAGCCGAGCATGACCTGGCTGTTCTTCAGCCCCTCCGGTCGCATCGGCCGCCTGCCCTTCTTTCTCTCGTGGCTGTTCTGGTTCCTGATCGGCGGCTTCATGATCGCCCGGATGGTCGCCAACGAGGGCAACGAGACGGTGCTGGCGCTCTGGACGCTGGCATTCGTCGTCTCGAGCCTCGTCTCGCTACCCTCCATTGCGATGCTGGCGATCAAGCGCCTGCACGACATCGGCTATCCCGGCCCGCTTTCCCTCACTCTGTTTATCCCGGTCTTGAGCCCGGTCGTCTTCATCGCCCTTTGCCTCTGGCCGGGCGATCAGGGGCCCAACGAATTCGGCGCGCGCAGCGACGAACCCGGCCCCTGAAGCCTTCGCCCCTGTACAAGAACCGCGCGAGCGCGTATGTAGCGCGCCATGACAGGCCCGCGACGTGTTGGCCGCGGCAATTGGCGCCGAGACGATCCGTTCGTCCTGGGCTCTACGACCGATATCCGAAAGACAAGATATGACTGAATTCGAAGGGATCGCGCCTGCGATCGCCGAGGCGTTGGCAAAACGCGGTTACAACGAATTGACGCCGGTTCAACAGGCGATGCGCGATCCGGAACTCGCCGGGCGCGACGCCCTGGTTTCGGCGCAGACCGGCTCCGGCAAGACCGTCGCCTTCGGCCTGGCGCTGGCGCCGACGCTGCTTGGCGACGAACGCCGCTTCGGGCCTGCGAGTGCCCCCCTGGCGCTCGCAATTGCACCGACGCGCGAACTGGCGCTGCAGGTCAAGCGCGAGCTTGAATGGCTCTACGGTGAGACCGGCGCGACGATCGCTTCGTGCGTCGGCGGCATGGACATGCGCACCGAGAAGCGCACCCTGGAGCGCGGCGCCCACATCGTCGTCGGCACGCCGGGTCGCCTTTGCGACCACATCCGCCGCAACTCGCTCGACATCTCCGCGCTGCGCGCCATCGTGCTCGACGAAGCCGACGAAATGCTCGACCTCGGCTTCCGCGAAGACCTCGAATTCATTCTCGAAGAGTCCCCGGATGACCGTCGCACGCTGATGTTCTCGGCGACCGTGCCGAAGTCGATCGCAACGCTTGCCAAGAACTACCAGCGCGACGCCGTGCGCATCAGCACCGCGTCCGAGCAGAAGCAGCATGTCGATATCGAATACCGTGCGCTGACGGTTGCGCCGAACGATCGCGAAAACGCGATCATCAACGTGCTGCGCTTTTACGAAGCGCGCAACGCCATCGTCTTTTGCTCGACCCGCGCCGCCGTCAACCATCTGACCGCCCGCTTCAACAATCGCGGCTTCTCGGTGGTGGCGCTTTCGGGCGAGCTGAGCCAGAACGAACGCACCCACGCGCTGCAGGCCATGCGCGACGGCCGCGCCCGCGTCTGCATTGCGACCGACGTCGCTGCCCGCGGCATCGACCTGCCGGGCCTGGAACTGGTCATTCACGCCGACCTGCCGACCAATTCCGAGACGCTGCTTCACCGCAGCGGCCGCACCGGACGCGCCGGCCAGAAGGGCGTCAGCGCCCTGATCGTTCCGGTCAACCAGCGCCGCAAGGCCGAGCGCCTGCTCGACGGCGGCCGGATCACCGCGACCTGGGCGCGCCCGCCGTCGGCCGACGAGGTCAGCCAGCGTGACGACGAGCGGCTGCTTGCCGATACGAGCTTTGCCGAGCCGATCCGCGAGGACGAGCAGGCGATCGTCGCAGCGCTGCTCGAGCGCCACGGCGCCGAGCAGATGGCCGCCGCCTTCGTGCGCCAGTTCCGTTCGGGCCGGTCGGCTCCGGAGGACCTGATCGAAGTTGCCGTTGGCGCCAAGCCGCGCCGCGACGAACGCGCGCCGCGCGAGGATCGTGGACCGCGCGAGGATTTTGGCGCCGAGCGCGCCGATTTCAGCGACGGCAGCTGGTTCTCGCTGTCCGTCGGCCGCAAGCAGAGTGCCGAGCCGCGCTGGCTGATCCCGATGCTCTGCCGTCACGGCAAGCTGACCAAGCGCGACATTGGCGCAATCCGCATGCAGCAGGAAGAAACCTTCGTCGAGATGACCGCCGAGGGTGCCGAACGGTTCCTGTCGGCGATCGGCAAGGACAAGATGCTGGAGAAGGGCATTCGCGTGAAGCCGCTCGCCGGCGCGCCGGATCTCTCGCAGCAGCGCCAGGAAAAGCCGAGCTTCTCCAGAGACAAGCCGAATTTCTCCAAGGACAAGGCGGGCTTCGGCAAGAAGCGCCCCTATTCTGACGACACGGCCCGTGGCGACGACCGCGGCGACTTCAAGCCGAAGCGCAAGTTCGACAAGAAGCCCGGCTATTCCGAAGGGCCGGCCTACACCGAGGACCGGCCGCCGGCAAAGGCTGCAGACAAGCCCTGGGCCAACAAGAAGAAGGGCAAGCCGGACGCGGGAAAGGACGGTAGCTTCAAGCCCAAGACCAAGCCGAAGGGCAATGCCAAGAACCGCCAGGGCTGAGCCCGGCGACGGCAACTCCAAAGCCAATCAAGAAGGCGCTGCGATCGGATCGCGGCGCCTTTTTTATTGCGCCGAAGACCGGGAAGAACCGTCTCGGCACCAGCGCTCGGCACTCAGCGCACCAAGGATCATGGCAGCGATTGCGCGCAATGGTCAGGCGGCGTCGAGCTGCGACTGGGCGACGATCTTGACCACCCAATCGGCGAAGACGCGCAGGCGGCTGCTGAGGTGCCGGTTCGGCGGATAGACGAGATAGATCGGCATGGGCTCGACCTCCCAATCCTCAAGCACCGGCCGCATGGCGCCGGTCTCGAGGTCGTCCCGCACCATGAAACGCGGCGCCTGGATGACGCCGAGGCCGGCGCGCGCCGCCGCAAGATAGGTAGTGGCCTCGTTCGCCGCCACGGCGTAGCGACCGTTCACCTCGATCTCCTCGTTGCCGCGCTTGAAGTAGAACGGCAACTGCTGCCCGGTCTGCGGCCGGAAATAGCCGACGACGTAGCAGTTCTTCGAGAGATCTGAGGGGTGCTGCGGGACCGCGTGGCGCGAGAGGTAGTCGGGTGCTGCGCAGGCGACGAAGCTCATCTCGGTGATGCGGCGCGCGATCAGGGACTGGTCGGTGAGCGCGCCGACGCGAATGGCGCAGTCGACATTCTCCGCCACATAGTCGACCGTCCGGTCCGAAACTCCGAGATCGATCTGGATGTCGGGGTAGCGTTTGTGGAACTCCGGCAGGGCCGGAATGACGATCAGGTTGGCGATCGCGCTGGCCATCTCCACCCTGAGCCGTCCCTTCGGCAGGGTCTGGGCACTCGAAAGGCTGCCGTCGAGTTCGTCGAGGTCGGTCAAAAGGCGGGCAGCGCGTTCGTAGTAGAGCGCGCCATCGGGCGTCACCAGCACCCGGCGGGTGGTGCGGTTCAGAAGTTTTGTGCGCAGATGCGCCTCCAATCCCTGGATGAGATTGGTCAATGTCGCCTTGGGCATATTCAGCGAAGCGGAAGCGCGGGTGAAATTTCCGGTTTCGACGACCCGGAGAAACGCGCGCATGGCCGTGAGCTGGTCCATTTTCAAGAGCCGTGATTGTTCGAGAATACGAATAGTGTAATCAGATTGAAAAGACTATTCCAGACAGAAGACAATGCTATTCTCCCATCGTGGCGTGATGTCGCCACATGTGGGTTTGGCTCGGGCCGAAGGCAAGAGAGATGGGCGAACAGTTCAAAGTGGAGACGATGCAGACGGGCCAAGGCTCGTGCACGGCACGCGTCTACCGCGGCGAGGCCCTGCTCAATCCGCCGCCGATCGTGCTGCACCTGCATGGCGGCTCCTTCGTCGGTGGAACGATCGCCGCCGGCGAGCGCGTCGCCGAGGCACTCGCGGCAGCCGGAGCAGTGGTGATCTCTCCGGAATATTCCGCGGCCTGCCTCAATCCCTTTCCCGCGGCCCTCGATGTCGCCTATGCCATGCTGTCGTCGATGCGCGCGCGCTGCCCGCAGTTCGCACACAAGAAGTCGTCGCTGTTCGTGGCCGGCGAAGAGGCTGGCGGCAATGTCGCCGCCGGGGCCGCGTTGATGGCGCGAGACCAGTATCTGACCGATCTCAAGGGCCAGATCCTGCTGTCGCCGATGCTGGATCCATGCCTGGCAACGGCATCGTTCCGGCAATACTGTCCCCAGTCCTCGGCGCAATCGATCGCCGACGGCTGGCAGCGTTATCTCGGCCAGAACGGTGGCTTCACCCACCCTTACGCCGCGCCGGCCCACTGTACGCGGCTCGCCGGCCTCGTGCCTTCGCTGATCGTGACCAGCGAGCAGTGTCCGATGCGAGACGAGGCTGAAGCCTACGCCGAGCGCCTGCGCAAGGCGGGCGTGGCGGTGGAGTCCCACGTGCTGCCGGGACGCGCCGGATGGTTGCCGCAGAACGCGGATACCGGCGAAAGCTGGTCGGCACAGCAGAAAGAAATTACCGGCATCTTCGCCCGCTTCTTCCAGAAGGCGGGGGCAAAGCCGGCGGAAATGACGGTGCGTTAGGCGGGGCCGCTCCGAGGCTCATTCCCCGATCTGGCATCGAACGCAAAGCGCCGGCTCCCAACCGGCAAGGAGAGAAAAGATGACATCGACAGTGACCCGCCGGGCCCTCTGGGGCGCCGGCCTGAGTATCCTTTTGTCTGTCGGCGGCGGCGCTGCCGTCATGTTCGGCCTGCCGCAGCATTTCGAGGCCGACGCCGCGACCGATGCGTCCGCCGCCGCACCCCCGGCCGTGCCGGTCTCGGTGGCACGGGCGCAGTCCAAGCGCATCACCACCTGGGAGGAATTCTCCGGGCGTCTCGAAGCGATCGAGCGCGTCGAGGTTCGCCCGCGCGTCGGCGGCGCCATCCTCAAGGCGCACTTCCGCGAAGGCGCGCTCGTCAAGCAAGGTGACCTGTTGGTGACGATCGATCCCGAGCCTTATGCCGCCGCTGTCGAGCGGGCGAAGGCCCAGGTCGAAGCCGCCGAAGCACGCGTTTCACTCGCCAAGATCGAGCTTGAGCGCGGCCGCAAGCTGGTGACCACCAGCGCCGTGCCGCAGAGCAGCGTCGACCAGCGCGCCAGCGCCTATGACGAAGCCCAGGCCGAGGTGCGCTCGGCCAAGGCGGCGCTGCGCACGGCCGAACTCGACCTGCAATATACCGAGGTCCGTGCGCCGATCTCCGGCCGCGTCGGCCGGCTCGACGTCACCGCCGGCAACCTCGTTGCTGCCGGCTCGGCTTCACCGGTGCTGACGACGCTCGTCTCCGTCGATCCGATCTATGCGAGCTTCAACGCCAGCGAAGAGGTGGTCACCACCGCTCTCGCCCGGCTGGCGGTGTCAGCCGGCGGCAACGCGATCGAGCGCCTGCCGGTCCAGGTCGGCACCGCCGCCGACGACGGCACGCCGATCTTGGGCCATATCCAGCTCATCAACAACGAGGTGGATGCGGCAACCGGCACGATCCGGGTGCGCGCGGCGCTTGAAAACGCCGACGGCCGGCTGATCCCCGGACAGTTCGTCCGCATCCGCATCGGCGAGCCGGACCCTGAGGAAAAGCTTGTGATCAGCGACCGCGCCATAGGCTCCGACCAGGACAAGAAGTTCGTCTTCGTCGTCGGCACCGACAACAAGGTCGAGTATCGCCAGGTGAAGCTGGGGCCGAATTCCGACGGCCTGCGCATCGTCGAAAGCGGCCTGAAGTCCGGCGAGAACATCGTCGTCAACGGCCTGCAGCGGGTTCGCCCCGGCGTCGTCGTGGCACCGCAGCAGGTCGAGGAAACGACCGCTTCGATCGCCCAATAATGATCGCCAAATAAATCCCGGCGCCTCTTCGCCCGGTGTGAAGGGGCGCCCGCCAAAGCATCACTCTGCAGACATGGCTGCGCGGCGAGCTTTTTCGCCGCGCCCGCCGGAGGTCTGCCCGAACGCATCCCAAGGGGGATACCATGAACTTCTCACGCTTCTTCGTCGACCGCCCGGTCTTCGCGGGCGTCTTGTCGGTCCTGATCTTCGTGGGCGGCCTGATCGGCATGACCGGTCTGCCGATCTCCGAATATCCCGAAGTCGTCCCGCCGCAGATCGTCGTGCGCGCGCAATATCCGGGCGCCAACCCGGCCGTCATCGCCGAGACGGTGGCGACACCGCTTGAAGAGCAGATCAACGGCGTCGAAGACATGCTCTACATGCAGAGCCAGGCGACCGCCGACGGCCTGATGACGCTGACCGTCACCTTCGCGCTCGGCACCGACCCGGACCAGGCGCAACAGCTCGTTCAGAACCGCGTCTCGCAGGCCGAGCCGCGGCTGCCTGAGGAAGTGCGCCGCCTCGGCGTCACCACGGTCAAGAGCTCGCCCGACCTGACCATGGTCGTGCATCTGCTTTCGCCCAACGGCCAGTACGACATCAACTACCTGCGCAACTACGGTGTGCTCAACGTCAAGGATCGGCTGGCCCGCATCGAAGGCGTCGGCCAGGTGCAGATCTTCGGCGGCGGCGACTATTCGATGCGCATCTGGATCGACCCGCAGAAGGCGGCCGAGCGCGGCCTTGCCGCGGGCGATATCGCCAATGCAGTGCGCGGCCAGAACGTCCAGGCGGCAGCCGGCGTCATCGGCGCCTCGCCGTCCGTTCCCGGTCTCGACCTGCAGCTTTCGGTCAACGCGCAAGGGCGACTGCAGACGCCTGAGGACTTCGAGAACATCGTCGTCAAGTCCGGCGCCCAGGGCGAAGTGACCCGCCTCGGTGACGTCGCCCGCGTCGAAATGGGCGCCTCCGACTATTCGCTGCGCTCGTTGCTCGACAACAAGCCGGCTGTCGGCATGGCGGTCTTCCAGGCGCCTGGCTCGAACGCGATCCAGATCTCCGACGACGTCCGCGAGGCGATGGCCGAGATGAAGCTCACCATGCCTGCAGGTGTCGACTACGGCATCGTCTACGACACCACGCAGTTCGTGCGCGCCTCGATCGAATCGGTCGTCGACACGCTGCTCGAAGCGATCGCGCTCGTCGTGCTCGTCGTCATCATCTTCCTGCAGACCTGGCGCGCCTCGATCATCCCGCTCGTCGCCGTGCCGGTCTCGATCGTCGGCACCTTCGCCGTCATGTACGTCTTCGGCTTCTCGATCAACGCACTCAGCCTCTTCGGCCTGGTGCTCGCGATCGGCATCGTCGTCGACGACGCGATCGTGGTGGTGGAGAACGTCGAACGCAACATCGAGCAGGGCCTGTCGCCGGTCCAGGCGACCTATCGCGCCATGCAGGAAGTCTCGGGCCCGATCATCGCGATCGCACTGGTGCTCGTCGCCGTGTTCGTGCCGCTTGCCTTCATCACCGGCCTCACCGGCCAGTTCTACCGCCAGTTCGCGCTGACGATCGCCATCTCGACCGTCATTTCGGCGCTCAACTCGCTGACGCTTTCCCCGGCACTGGCCGCCCTTCTCTTGAAGGACCACCACGCGCCGAAGGATTGGCTGACGCGGGTGATGGACAGGCTGTTCGGCTGGTTCTTCCGTGGCTTCAACCGCTTCTTCGGTGCAAGCTCGGAAGCCTATGGCCGCGGCGTCGGGCGGATCCTGACGCGCAAGTCGCTGATCATGGTCGTCTATGTCGTGCTTCTCGGCGTGACCTTCACGCTGTTTCGCGCGGTCCCCGGCGGCTTCGTGCCGGCGCAGGACAAGCAGTACCTGATCGGCTTTGCCCAGCTTCCGGACGCAGCCACGCTCGACCGCTCGGAAGACGTGATCAAGCGCATGAGCGAGATCGCGCTCAAGCATCCGGGCGTCGAAAACGCCATCGCCTTCCCGGGCCTGTCGATCAACGGCTTCACCAACTCGTCGAACTCCGGCATCGTCTTCGTCGCCCTCAAGCCGTTTGAGGAACGCAAGACGCCCGAGCTGTCGGGCGGAGCGATCGCCATGCAGCTCAACCAGGAATTCGGCGTCATCCAGGATGCCTTCATCGCCATGTTCCCGCCGCCGCCCGTCCAGGGTCTCGGCACGACAGGCGGCTTCAAGCTGCAGCTGGAGGACAAGAACGGCCTCGGCTACCAGGCGCTCGACGAGGCGGCCAAGGCCTTCCTCGCCAAGGCCTACCAGGCGCCTGAGCTGGCCGGGCTCTATTCGAGCTACCAGATCAACGTGCCGCAGCTCTATGCCGACCTTGACCGCGTGAAGGCGCGCCAGCTCGGCGTAGCCGTCACCGACGTCTTCGAGACGCTGCAGATCTACCTCGGCTCGCTCTACGTCAACGACTTCAACGCCTTCGGCCGCACCTACAGCGTACGCGTCCAGGCGGATGCCAACTACCGCAGCCATGCCGACGACATCGGCAAGCTGAAGGTGCGTTCGCAGTCCGGCGAGATGATCCCGCTGTCGGCGCTTCTGAAGGTCGAGCAGACGGTGGGTGCCGAACGGGCAATCCGCTACAACGGCTTCCTGTCGGCCGACATCAACGGCGGCCCGGCACCGGGCTTCTCGTCCGGCCAGGCGCAGGCTGCCATCGAGCGCATCGCCGCTGAAACCCTGCCGCCGGGCATCGGCTACGAGTGGACGGACCTGACCTACCAGCAGATCCTTGCCGGCAACTCCGGCATCCTGGTCTTCCCGCTGGCGCTGCTGCTCGTTTACCTGGTGCTCGCTGCCCAGTATGAAAGCCTGACGCTGCCGATCGCGATCATCCTGATCGTGCCGATGGGCATCATGGCGGCGCTGGTGGGCGTCTGGCTGACTGGAGGCGACAACAACGTCTTCACCCAGATCGGCCTGATCGTGCTCGTGGGATTGTCAGCCAAGAACGCCATCCTGATCGTCGAGTTCGCCCGCGAACTGGAACTGTCGGGCAGCACGCCGGTCAAGGCGGCGATCGAGGCAAGCCGGCTGCGCCTGCGCCCGATCCTGATGACCTCGATGGCCTTCATCATGGGCGTTGTTCCCCTGGTGATATCCACCGGCGCCGGCGCGGAAATGCGCTCGGCCATGGGTGTCGCGGTCTTTGCAGGCATGATCGGCGTCACCGCCTTCGGCATCTTCATGACGCCGGTGTTCTACGTGCTGATCCGCAAGCTCGCCGGCGAGCGACCGCTGAAGCACACGGGAGCCCAAATCGAAGCGCCGCACTTGGCACCCGGAGAATAAGCCTTCTCCTACCCTTCGCGATCTTCAGGCGGGCCGGATCACTCCGGCCCGTCGAAGCTGCGGCGCTGCGCCTCCGCCCAGGCGCAGCGCCGTTTTGCGTCCGGCGTCACGGCTCCCCGCCCCGCGCCACAGTCGCCCATCTCGCGCGACAGGTCGCCATCTTGCGTGACAGTTTGCTGGCGATCGGATAAACCAGCACCTCCATTCCCAAGGCCTCTCATGGCCATGCAGACGGCATAACGCTAAATGACCTCCACCGATCCGATCGCCAATCTCGCCACCCTCATCCGTTGCCCCTCGGTTACCCCGGCCGAAGGCGGCGCGCTTGCAGCCCTCGAAGCCATGCTGAAGCCGCTCGGTTTCGCGGTCGACCGCGTGATGGCCAAGGAGGCCGGCACACCCGATATCGAAAACCTCTACGCGCGGCTCGGAACCGAAGGCCCGCATCTGATGTTTGCCGGGCATACGGATGTCGTTCCCGTCGGCGACGAGGCGGCCTGGAGCCATGGTCCGTTTTCGGCCGACATCGCCGGCGGCGAGATGTATGGCCGCGGCGCGGTCGACATGAAGGGTGGCATCGCTTGCTTCGTCGCGGCAATCGCCCGCCATGTTGAAAAGCATGGCGCCCCGAAAGGCTCGGTCTCCTTCCTCATCACCGGCGACGAAGAGGGTCCGGCGATCAACGGCACCACCAAGCTCCTGCAATGGGCGGCCGACAAGGGCGAGCGCTGGGATGCGTGCCTCGTCGGCGAGCCGACCAACCCGGACCAGCTTGGCGACATGATCAAGATCGGCCGGCGCGGCTCGCTTTCCGGGCGCATCACCGTTCACGGCGTGCAGGGCCACGCGGCCTATCCGCACCTTGCCGACAGCCCCGTGCGCGGCATCCTGCAGCTGACGCAGGCGCTGATGGACCCGCCCTTCGACAACGGCACCGACAGCTTCCAGCCCTCCAATCTGGAAGTGACGACGATCGATGTCGGCAACGGCGCCGTCAACGTCATTCCGGCCAAGGCGACGGCTGCCTTCAACATCCGCTTCAACGACACGTGGACGGCGGAAAGCCTGATGGCGGAGATCATCGCCCGGCTCGACCGTGCTGCGGCAAACGGTAGCCTGCGCCCAGACCGAGCCCCGGTCCGCTACGAAATCGCCTGGGCCGAGCGCCCGAGCCACGTGTTCCTCACGCGCAACAATGCGCTGATCGACTCGCTCTCCGGCGCGGTCGAGGCCGTCACCGGGCGTCAGCCGAAGCTGTCGACGACCGGCGGCACCTCGGATGCGCGCTTCATCAAGGACTACTGCCCGGTGGTCGAATTCGGTCTCGTCGGCCAGACCATGCACATGGTCGACGAACGGGTCGCCGTCGCCGACCTCGAGACGCTGACCAATATCTATGAAACCTTCATCTTCCGCTGGTTCGGCCATGCCGCTGCTTGATGAGGTGCTTGCCTATATCCGGGGGCTCTGGCTCCTGGCGCAGGGTAACGAAGAAGGCTTCCGTTGGCTCGATTTCAGCGAGAGCGGGCTCTGGCGCTCGTTCACGTCCATGCTCTGGTGCCTGCCGGCGATCGCCGTCACCTGGGCGTCCTGGCGGCTCTATTACCTCTCGGTCATGCCTGACGGCACCACGATCGGCGTCGGCTTCATCTTCAAGCTGCTCGTCGTCGATCTCGTCAGCTGGCTCCTGCCGCTGGTGCTGATCGCCATTCTCTCGCGACCGCTCGGCTTTGCCGGAGCGGTGGTACCGATCGTCGTCACCACCAACTGGCTCTCGGTGCCGCTCTCCTACGCCATGGCGTTGCCGGCGGCGATCCGCGTCGTCATTCCCGGGAGCCAGGGGCTGACGAGCTTCATCTGGCTGACGCTGCTCGTCATCAGCGTTGCGGTGCTCTTCCGGCTCTTGCGGATGGTGACCGGCAACCAGACGCTGCTTGCCTCGGCGCTGACCGCGCTCTTCCTGCTGCCGTCGATGATGATCGGCGATCTCCTGCAGCGCTTCTTCGGCCTGATCCCGACAAGCTAGGACTTCGGGATCAGTAGTCCACCTGAAGGAAATAAAGCCCATCGGGCGGGGCGACGGGGCCGCAGGCCTTGCGGTTGCGGGCTTCAAGCGCTGACTGCAGATCGTCAGGCGTCCACTTGCCCTCGCCCACCAGCTTCAGCGAGCCGGCGAAGGAGCGGATCTGGTTGTGCAGGAAGCTCTGCGCCGTCGCGCGGATCTCGATGACGCCGGCGACAAGCGCGACGTCCAGCCGATCGAGCGTGCGCACCGGGCTCGCCGCCTGGCAATGGGCGGAGCGGAAGGTGGTAAAGTCGTGATGGCCGACGAGGCGCTGGGCGCCCGCGTGCATGGCGTCATGGTCGAGCGGCTTCGGCACCCACCAGGCGCGCCGGGCTTCCAGCGCCAGCGGCGCCGGCCGTGAGATGATGCGGTAGAGATAATGCCGGCGCAGCGCCGAGAAGCGCGCGTCGAATTCCTCGGACACTTCCTCGGCCTCGAGGATCGCCACCCGCTCGCCCGCAAGCCCCAGATGGGCGTTCAGCGCGTTGCGCAGCGTATAGGGCTTCCACGGACGCGTGAGGTCCGCATGCATGACCTGGCCGCTGGCATGCACGCCGGAATCGGTACGGCCGGCGCCGCGGATCGATACGGTCTCGCCGGTGAGGGACAGGATCGCCTTTTCGATCGCCCCTTGCACGGACTCTCCGTTGTCCTGCCGCTGCCAGCCGACATAATCCGAGCCGTCATACTCTACGGTCAGCTTGAACCGCGGCATCAGCCGACCCTCGTGCCGGGTGCAACCGGCGTTCCGCGCAGGAAGTCGCCCGCGTCCAACGCCTTGCCGCCGGCGCGCTGCAGGCGGGTGAGCCGAACGGCGCCCTCGGCGCAGGCAATCGTCAGATTATCGTCGAGCACCGTGCCGGCCTCGCCCGCGCCGGAAGCGGGCTGCGAGTTCAACACCTTGATGCGTTCCGGCTTGCCGGCGATCTCAAGCTCGAACCACGCGCCCGGGAACGGCGACAGGCCGCGGATATGGTCGTGCACCACGCGGGCGGGACGGGCGAAATCGATGCGGGTTTCGGTCTTGCTGATCTTCTGGGCATAGACGACACCGTCCTCGGCCTGGACCGTCAGCGGCAGGTCGCCGGCTTCGAGCTTCGCCATCGCTTCACGCATCAGCGTCGCGCCGACCTGCATCAGTCGGTCGTGTAGCTCGCCACCGGTCATTGTCTCGCCGATCTGGACCGTCTTGGTGAGGGCGACCGGGCCGGTATCGAGCCCCTTTTCCATCTTCATCACCATCATGCCGGTGTCGTGGTCGCCGGCCATGATCGCGCGCTGGATGGGCGCTGCCCCGCGCCAGCGCGGCAGCAGAGAGGCGTGGCCGTTGTAGCAGCCGAGCTTGGTGCCGGTGAGGATGGCCTCGGGCAGAAGCAGGCCATAGGCGACGACGACGGCGACGTCGGCGTCGAAATCACGGAAGGTCTGGCGATCCGCCTCGTCCTTGAAGTTGACCGGCGTCAGCACCGGAATGCCGAGCAACTCGGCCGCCTGATGCACCGGCGACTTCTGCAGGTCGAGCCCGCGACGGCCGCCCGGCCGCGGCGGTTGGGTGTAGGCGGCGACGATCTGATGGCCGGCCTCGGCCAGTGCCGCCAGCGTCGGCACCGAAAATTCCGGCGTGCCCATGAAGATGATGCGAAGCGACAAGGCGGTAACTCCGTCCTTTCAGATCACTTCATGCGGGGAAACGGCGAAATGATCTCATTCACTAAAACAGGACAATTCCAGAAAAGCCGTTTCACGCTCTTTCCTGGAATGTTCAATGGGTTCCCGCCTTCAAGCTTTCGCGCGATCGTCCGCGATCGAAGGCTCAGATCGCCTTGGCGCCGCGCGTCTTGGCGGCCTTGGTGAATTTGCGGATCACCATGTCGCGCTTGAGCTTGGAGATATGGTCGATGAACAGCACGCCGTTCAGGTGGTCGATCTCGTGCTGCAGGCAGGTGGCGAGCAGGCCATCGGCCTCGATCGTCTGTTCCTTGCCGTCACGGTCCAGATGCTTGACGGTGATGACAGCGGGGCGCTCGACCTCGGCGTAATAATCCGGGATCGACAGGCAGCCTTCCTCGTAGACCGAATAGGTGTCGGACGAAGCGACGATCTCGGGGTTGATGAAGACAAGCGGCGTCTTCTCGTCGCCTTCTTTCGAAACGTCGAGCACCAGCATGCGCCTGGCGACACCGATCTGGATCGCGGCAAGGCCGATGCCGGGGGCATCATACATGGTTTCGAGCATGTCGTCGGCCAGGCGGCGGACGTCCGCGTCGACGGTTTCGATCGGCGTGGAAACCTGGCGAAGCACAGGATCGGGAAGGATGATGAGCGGCTTGATGGTCATGATGCTCCCATAGCCGATCTTTCCATCGACGCGCAAGGAAATTGCCTTGCCACCTGCGGCACCCGTTCGCCCCTGGCCGGGCATTAACCTCGACGCGCATCTGTTCTTGTTTTGATCTACACTTCGCGAGAGAATCTGTTAGGTTTGGCGCATGGAACCTGCGCCCCTTCCCTTCGCCCAGCCGCTGTTTTTCATCGGCCCTCTGCCGATCACCCTGGGCCATCTCGTGATTGCCGCCGGCCTTGTGGTCGTCGTTGCCGGTCTGATGGCGTTGTCGCGCCGACGTAATCCCCGCGACGACGAGCGGCAGGAACAGATGGCAATGCTGCTGGCCGCCCAGACGGAGATGCAGGGGCGGGTCGCGGCGATGGCCGAGGTGTTCGGCGCCCGGCAGGCGGAACTCAACCAGACGCTCAGCCAGCGCATCGACGGCATGACCCACCGCATCGGTACCTCGATCAGCGAGCAGACCAAGGCGACGCACGAAAACCTGCGCCGGCTGCAGGAGCGCCTCGCGGTCATCGACACGGCCCAGAACAACATCCAGTCGCTCGCCAAGGATATGGCCGGGCTTCAGGCGATCCTCTCGAACAAGCAGACGCGCGGCGCTTTCGGCCAGTCGCGCATGGAAGCGATCATCGCCGACGGGCTGCCGATGGGCGCCTTTGAATTCCAGGCCACGCTGTCGAACGGGGTGCGGCCCGACTGCATCATCCGCATGCCGAACGGCCAACCGCCGCTCGTCATCGACGCCAAGTTTCCGCTCGAAGCCTGGAACGCAATGCGTGACGCGCCGACCCCGGAACGCCGCCAGCAGATCGCCCAACTCTTTCGCCGCGACATGGAAACGCATGTGCGCGATATCGCCGGCAAATATCTGATCCCGGGTGAAACGCAGGACACCGCCTTCCTCTTCGTTCCCTCGGAATCGATCTTTGCGGAGATCCACGAGCATTTCGAAGCGATCGTGCAGAAGGCGCACCGCCAGCGGATCGTCATCGTCTCACCCTCCCTGCTCCTTTTGTCGATCCAGGTGATCCAGGCGATCCTCAAGGATGCGCGCATGCGCGAGCAGGCGCACCTGATCCAGGGCGAAGTCGCGCGGCTGATGGAGGACCTCGGCCGTCTCGATGAGCGTGTGCGCAAGCTGCAGGGCCATTTCGCCATGAGCCAGAAGGATGTCGAGGACATCCTCGTTTCCTCCAGCAAGCTCACCCGCCGCGGCGCCAAGATCGAGGCCCTCGAATTGCAAGCGGAAGGCGGCACACGGGACGCTGGCGAACCACGTGCCCCGGTCGACAATCGCGTCGGGCAATTGCGCCTGCGGGTGGTTGACGAGGACTGAGGCTGTCGGGCACTCTCCGGCCCAATTCGCAAAGCCGACAGGATACCTACACATGATTACTGTTTTTGGGTCCATCAACATGGATCTGATCGCCACCACCGCACGCCTTCCGAAGCCCGGCGAAACCGTCGCCGGCACCGGCTTCTCGACCGCCGCTGGCGGCAAGGGCGCAAACCAGGCGCTGGCCGCACGGCGCGCCGGCGCCACGGTGCAGATGGCAGGCGCGGTAGGCAAGGACAGCTTTGCCGACGGCGCGCTCGAACTGCTGAAGGGTGCCGGCGCCGACCTGTCGCTGACCAAGACGGTCGGCGAACCGACCGGCACCGCCCATATCCTCGTCGGCGGTGATGGCGAAAATGTCATCGTCGTCGTCGCCAGCGCCAATGCGACGGTCAATGAGGCCGATGCTGAAAAGGCAGTCGATGGCATGAAGCCCGGCGACACCTTGATGCTGCAGCTCGAAATTCCGGCCGCCTCGGTCGAAAAGGCGCTCACCGCTGCGAAACGGAAGGGCGTGCGCTCGGTCATCAACATCGCGCCGCTGACGCCCGAGGCAGCCCGCCTTGGCCGCATGGCCGATATCGTCATCGCCAACGAAACCGAATTCGAACTGCTCGCCGGCAAGAGCGGTATCGGGAGCACCGAGCGCGAAGAGGCGATGAAGGCGCTGCACGCCGAGACCGGCCAGACGGTCATCGTCACGCTCGGCGCCGAAGGTGTTGTTGCCGTTCATGCAGGTGAGATCCAGCGCGCCAAGGGCCTGAAGATCGAGCCGGTCGATACCGTCGGCGCCGGCGACACCTTCTGCGGCTACCTCGCAGCCAGCCTCGATGCCGGTATCGCCTTCCCCGACGCCCTGCGCCGCGCAGCGGTCGCCGGTTCTCTCGCCTGCCTGACGAGCGGCGCCCAGCCTTCGATCCCGCTCGCCGCGGACGTGGCATCGCGCCTCTAGATTCCGCACCTGAAAGCGCACGCTTGAGACGGGCGATGTTCGCCCGTCTTTATTTTGCGCAGGCCCCTGCCCGCATTGTTTTCCCCTTCCCGACGGCCGCTTGCGCAATCCGGACAGACGATGTCGCGGACATAAAACTTTGCGCCTAATTTTATGCAAGCGACGCGTAAAATAACGTCCGTGTTGGCCCTATCTTAAGATTCTCCAGTCTATTCAGGACCCTGAGAAAACCGGCCGAAGCGCCTGGTCGCCTCCAACATGCCGGTCGGCATCTGACGCTCCATGATGGAGTTCACCCCCATTGCGAAATGCGTCCACCGCAGGTGAAAACCTGCGGACCTCCCAGCACGTGAGGATTTCATGTTCAAGTTCCAAGCCAAATCGCTGGCGACCAAACTGATCGCGGTGACAGGCGGCACGATCGCACTTGTCCTGCTTGCCTCGAATTTCGTTCTCATCTCCCAGACCCAGGACCGCGTCGAAACGCTGGTCCTCGAGCAGGCAAGCGGCGAAGCCCGCGCGATTGCCTCCGACATTGCCGGCGACATCGGCGAGCTTGCAAGCGCTGCCCGCTCGATGGCGGGCATCCTCGGCCGGGCACATGCCGAAAAGTCGCTGGAGCGCACCGGGGTGATCAACATCCTCAGGGCCAACCTCGAGCAGAACCCGTTTGCCTTCGGCAGCTGGTTCGCGGAGGAGCCCAAGGCCTTCGACGGCCGCCAAGAAGACGTCGTCAACAACAAGGAACTGGGCGGTAACGACAAGGGCATCTTCACGCCCTACTGGTCGAAGAGCCGCACCAACGAAATCCAGTACTCCACTTTCGGCGCTGACTACGCGGCCGAGTGGTACAAACTCGCTGCCAAAAGCGGCAAGGGTGCAATCACCCAGCCCTACACGGCACAGGACACCGACGTTCCGACCGCGATGAGCTCGATCGCCTACCCGGTCATGTCCGGCGGCAAGCTTCTCGGCGTCACCGGCGTCGACATTTCGCTCGCTTCGCTCGGCGATGGCCTCGCGAAGCTGAAGCCCTTCGACACCGGCCGCGTCTACCTGCTGTCGCAGACCGGCAAATGGCTGGTCGCGCCGATCCCGGACCTCCTGCTCAAGGAGTATGACGGCGAAGGCAACGACGTCGTCAAGAACGCGCTCGCCTCCGGCAAGCCGGGCATCATCTCCAACCTCTCCTATGACGGCAACGAGCCCTTCGACCGTCTCGTTTATCCCTTCACGCTCTCGGGCGTGAACACCAGCTGGATTGTGCTCGTCGACGTGCCGCGCACCGCGATCAACGCGCCGGTCAAGGATCAGACCTACATGATGATCGTCGGCGGCCTCGTCGTACTCGGCGCCGTTCTGCTTGGCCTCTATCTCGCCGTTCGTGGTTTCGTGCAGAAGCCGCTGGCGAGCCTCGTCAAGGACGTAAACGATCTCAGCCACGGCGACTACACCAAGGCGATCGCCGGCCAGGATCGTTCCGACGAAACCGGCGAAGTTGCCAAGGCGCTCGAAGGCTTCCGCCATCAGCTTGCCGACACCAAGCGTCTCGAAGGCGAAGCCCGCCATGAGCGCGAACAGGCCGAGCGCGAACGCGGCCGCTCCGAAACCGAACGCGCCGAGAGCAGCGCGCTTCAGCGCGACATCGTCGCTCGCCTCGGCAAGGGTCTCTCGCACCTGTCGTCCGGCGATCTCGCCTTCCGCATCACCGACGACTTCCCGGGCGAATACGCCCAGCTCAAGCGCGACTTCAACGCGACGATGGAAAGCCTCGAAGAGACGATCCGCACCGTCAACCATTCGGTCGTCAACATCAGCAACGGCACCAGCGAAATCAGCAGCGCCGCCAACGACCTGTCGCACCGCACCGAACAGCAGGCTGCAAGCCTGGAAGAGACCGCAGCTGCCCTCGACGAGCTGACCTCGCAGGTCAACGCCAGCGCCGAAAACGCCAAGGTTGCCGCGAAATCGGTGGACGTGGCCAGCAGCGATGCCGGACAGTCGGGCGAAGTGGTGCAGAAGGCGATCGCCGCGATGAAGGGCATCGAGCAGTCCTCGCACGAGGTCAGCCGCATCATCGGGGTCATCGACGAAATCGCCTTCCAGACCAACCTTCTGGCGCTGAACGCCGGTGTCGAAGCGGCGCGTGCCGGTGACGCCGGCAAGGGTTTTGCCGTCGTCGCCCAGGAAGTGCGCGAGCTCGCTCAGCGCTCCGCTAACGCCGCCAAGGAGATCAAGACCCTGATCAACACCTCGGCCGGCCAGGTGCGCGAAGGCGTCGATCTCGTCGGCAAGGCCGGCGGTGCGCTCGAAAAGATCGCCGAGCAGGTGGTGCAGATCAACGGCCTCATCCGCCAGATCTCGAGCTCCGCTTCCGAACAGGCCGTCGGCCTGAAGGAGATCAACTCGGCCGTCAACCAGATGGACCAGGTCACCCAGCAGAACGCCGCCATGGTCGAGGAAACGACTGCGGCCGGCATGGCGCTCAACGAGGAAGCGCGTACGCTCAACACGCTCGTTGCGCGCTTCCGGGTCGCGCAGGCGACAGCAACGGCCCAGCCGTCCTCCGCAGCGATGCTGCGCGGCACGGCCGAGCGGATGCGCGCGGCCGAACGCCCCGCTCCGGTCCCGGCTCCCGCTCGCGAAGCGCGGCCCGCTCCGGCAGCAAGCCCGGCGCGAAGCAACTACTCGGCTTCGACACAGCGGGTACTGACCCAGACCTCCGGCGCCAACGCGCTTGCCCAGGATAACTGGGAAGAGTTCTGATCAGCGGAACGAGAAAAGAAAACGGCGCCTCTCGGGGCGCCGTTTTCGTTTGGAGTACGATGAACCGAGGTTCAGATGCGGGCCAGCCGCTCGGTCAAAAGGTCGAAGAAGCCCTGGTCGTCGACGAAGCGCATGACCTTGGCGTTGTGTGGCCGGCCGGTGACCTGCCACCAGTCCACAACGGTCATGCCGGCCGTCAGCTCCGACTTGGTCTCGATCGCGACGTTGCAATCGCGACCGGTGAAAAGCTCGGGCCGCAGCAGATAGGCAATGACCGTCGGGTCGTGCAGCGGGCCGCCATCGGTGCCGTATTTCTCGATATCGAAGCGCTCGAAGAATTCGAGCATCTCGGCCATGGCGATCGCCGGGCGGCTGCCGATGTCGCGGATCTTCTGGACACGCGCCTTGTGGGTCAGCACCCGGTGGGTGACGTCGAGCGGCATCATCACGATCGGAATGCCCGAACGGAAGACGATGTCGGCTGCCTCGGGATCGACGTAGACGTTGAATTCGGCGGCGGGCGTGATGTTGCCGCCTTCGAAGAAGCCGCCACCCATCATCACCAGCTCCTTGACCCGCGGAGCGATGTCAGGCGCCTTCTGCAGGACCAGGGCGATGTTGGTGAGCGGGCCGAGCGTGCAGAGCGTCACGGTGCCCTCTGGCTCCTTTCGCAGCGTCTCGACGATGAAGTCGACCGCATGCTGCTCCTCGAGCTTCATCGTCGGCTCGGCAAGCTCCGGGCCGTCGAGGCCGGTCTTGCCGTGGACGTGCTCGGCGGTCACCAGCGGGCGGGCAATCGGCTTGTCGGCGCCCGAGAACACCCGAACCTTCGGCCGGTCGCAGAGCTCGCACAGGATGCGCGCGTTGCGGGCCGTCAGCGCCAGCGGCACGTTGCCGGCAACTGCGGTGATGCCGAGCAGGTCGATCTCTTCCGGGCTGCCGAAGGCGAGCATGATGGCGGCGGCATCGTCCTGCCCGGGGTCGGTGTCTATGATTATCTTTCTCGGCACGGGCACTTTCTCGTCCTCCCTGGATCACGGTGTTCGGCGCGATCGATACGTTGCATTCGGCCGGACGGGAGTGAACGCCCAAGCGTTCCTTGGTCCCATTCCCGGATTCTGCGAGAGCGGACTATGATTTGCGTGCACGCCGGAGGCAAGCGGCTTGCACTCATTGCGCACAGCTACCATATTGCGGAAAGGATGCTGCAAGGCAGGTCCGAACAACGGTCGCTTGATCTCGCAAGGACTTGAAGAATGAGCCGAATTACCCCTTTTACGAGCCCGCTTCTGCTGGGTTTCGATACGATGGAAAAGACCCTTGAGCGGATCGCCAAGGGCAACGACGGATACCCGCCCTACAACATAGAACGCGTTCGCGGCGATGCCTCGACCGACGAACCGGAACGGTTGCGCATCACGCTCGCCGTGGCAGGCTTTTCCGAAGAGGATCTCGAAGTCACCACCGAAGAGAACCAGCTCGTCATCCGCGGCCGGCAGATCGACAACGGCGACCGCGATTACCTGCACCGCGGCATTGCGGCACGCCAGTTCCAGCGCACCTTCGTTCTTGCCGACGGCATGAAGGTTCTGGGCGCGGAACTGCGTAACGGCCTGCTCTCGGTCGACCTCGTTCGTCCCGAACCGGTTCGTATGGTAAAGAAAATTAACATTTCAGTCCCAGAGTAGGATAACCGGCGGGATTCTCCCCTCACCGGCGACCACGGAGTGTCACCATGGGACTGAAAGACATCAGCTCGTCGCTGTCGAAGAACGACCTCGCGCATCTCGGCGAAGGCGAAATCGGCTACATCCGGAAAATGCGCTCGGAAGAAGTCTCGCGCTGCTTCCCGGAAGCACCGGAGATGGGACCGGGTATTGATCTCTGGGCGCTGTTCGGCGCCGATGGCACGCCGATCCTTTTGACAGACAATCGCTCCAGCACCTTCTTCAAGGCGGCCGAGGACGATCTGAAGACCGTTACCCTGCACTGACAGGCTGCCGTCCATGGCGGCAGCGCCATGAAGTTTGATTGAAAGCCGTCGCTCGAGAGAGCGACGCAGGCCGGAGCGGAAGCCGCTTCGCACTTTTCCTGGAATTGATCTTCTAGTCCGCAAGTCCG